>NZ_JAUBPO010000086.1:0-32551 GCF_036700785.1 Microcoleus sp. S28C3
TGTTCGTAATTCATCTTATGGGAGCTAATTTTTTCTTTTATTTTACCTAGAAGTAGCGCACTTTCGCAAGAGGTCTAATATTCTGAGGATGGTTAGCAAAAAAACCCAGTTTCTATGAAAATATGGGGTTGAGTAGCAAGACATCTAGAAAGAAACCGGGTTTTTAGCCCCTAAATAAGTCCTGTTTATGCGAGTGCCGAGAATTCGATAGTCTGAATAAACTCGAAAATCTTGTTCAAAATTCCCTCAACTTCAGACTCAAGGGAACCCAATTCATCCCCCTCCTGATAAATTCGCTGACAGCTTACCGTGTAGCAAAAATCGTCAGCGATAAAAGCCATAAGTCCCCGGTAAGCATCCAGCCTAGTAGCCGGGCGCTGGTTTTTCTGCACGCTCATAGTTGCACCCGCCGGCAAATCAACAACCGCGAAATAAGCTTCTTCATCTTCTAAATATTCCGCGTGAAGTAACTTAGAGTTGGCAATATTAGCAATAATTGCCTGAGAAACAAAATTGTCTAAAAAAGACTTGAGATAAGCTTCCTCGCCAACCGACTCGATTGTTTCTTCCACTTCACCCGCAATAGGGAAATAATCAATTTTCAACAAAACACCAAAGTCATCAGAAAATGCAACAGAGCCTTCTTCCTCATCAATTCTACCGCCTCGTTGCTCGTCAACTGGAATCGGGACGCTAAAATTGCCTTCAGGAGATACGTACAATTCCCCTTCTACATCAGACTCTTCGACATCTTCTTGAGAGTATGCAACAATTACATCCTCAATAATTTCCGCAGCTTCCTCGTCTTCCACACCTAATGCTTGCTGGAATTCCTGGAGAAAAGCCTCGTGCTTCTGAGATATTTTTCCATCTGCGACAAACATTGCTGCGGTTATTGCAAAAGTATCTAAAACTAACTCATCTGGTAGTGACTCCCAAGCAGCATTAAATAATGCTCCTAAACCGTCTTGAGTAGCAATACCTGAGAGTCTTTGAAACATTGCTGACATATCATCTTCCGAGTATTCAGCAAATATTTCTGATTCCCAAAGTATGCTTTCTAAGATATCAGCATCTGTGTCAGGGGAATTTGCCGACGCTGCGACAAGTGCTACCGCTGCTAGCGATTCCTCTGGAGTAAAGCTTGCTTTGGATTTGTCTTCAGAATTGAATATTTTATCAAAATTGCCCACTGGTTTTGCTCCACTAGAGTTGAGTTGTCCTCTTCATAGCAAATTTATGACATAAAAAGATAGTAGTCGTCGTTACTCTCCGCGCCGGACACCGCGTTGTGCCGTTTCCCTACAGATATCCCGCCGGACAAGACGCCGTGCCATTTCCCTACAGATATCGCCTATTACCAAGGACTGCCAATGATTGTGAATCCGGCCCAAAACTTCGGATGAGATAAATCTGAATTTGCTACTTGTGCCGATTGAGTAAGGTCGATCGCGCCTTGAGTTCCCCGCAATTGACCGTTTTTAACTAAAATTTGTTTGTGGATCATTGCCAGTTGAGCTTTTCGGAGCGCTTCAGCTTTAATGTTTTCCGATCGCAAATTGCCGTAAAATTCGGTCATCAACCCCAAAGTTCCAATATCATTAACTTTCCACAAACTCGCCAGCGCTGATTTGACACCGCTGCGGACGGCCAGTCCCGCAAAACCCATTTCTGCTGTATTGTCCCCGATCGCAGTTTCGCAAGCACTCAGCACTAATAATTCTACTTGTCGGCGATCGTACCACTTCGCCAACCTAAATTCATCCAGCGCCAAAGAGCGGTTCCACAAATCAATCTCAGCTTCCTTGCGTCCGTTTTCGCCTTGAGCAAAGCTGGCGTGAGTAGCAAAGTGAACAATATCAAAAGCCTGTTGCTGCCGCTGTTTGCTGAGATTGTCTAGGGTAAAGTTTTCGTTGAGAAAAGAGCGTCCCCGCCACAAGGGCAATTCGGCAGCAGGATTGAGAAAACTTTCATTTCTGCTGAATCCCGCTTGATTTTTTCTGTCGCTTCTGGTACCGGCGATCGCAGATAATTCGATCGGCACCGCAGGCAAAGCAGGTTTATCAGTGTGGGGAAATTTGGAAGCACCCATCGCTAAAACTTGAGCGTTTTTCAAACTTTGATACTTTGTGTTAGTCAAACTGACACTGGGAATTGAGCCGAGGCTGTACTTTTCTACTAGAAATTGCTTGCCGTCGTGCAAAGCGGATAGTGGCAGTTGGCGCAAACCTGCATCGAATGAAAAAATTAGCGTATCGATATTTAACGAATCCAATTCTTTAGATATAGGTGAAATCAACCATTGGTAAAGTTGCTGCGCGTTTTCCAAATATCCTCTATCTTCCGAATTTTGTGGGCCCGCCAAATAGCCCTGAAAACTCTTCACTGTTTTTAGCAGTGTTTTGCTGTTAACTGGGGCTTGTTTGAGAATAGGAGGCCCGTCGGGAACTACTAACACTAACGACACTTCTTTGATCCGGACGATGGCGTAAACAATTACAGCTTGCTTTCCGGTTTCCTCCTTGATTTTTTTTAGAGTTTCTCTTAGATATTGAACGTTGATTTTTTTATCCGTGAAATTTTCCCCATAATAATTTTCGTAGTCTTGTTCAAAGAGTTGGTCAATTTGAGCGACAGCATTATTAGCATTGCCTTGGTCTAAAGTTTTTTCGACGAGCGACCTGCTAATTTCTGAGGGAAAGATATTTGGGATATCTGCGGGTGGGGGATTTTCTGCGATGGGAGGGGGAGTGGGAGTTGGTGCGGGAGTTGGTGTGGGTGCGGGAATTGGTGCCGGCGCTGTAGTTGGTGCGGGAATTGGTACGGGTGTTGGAGTTGGTACTGGCGAATCTTGAACTGGCGCTGTATTTATTGCAGCTATTCTCTCCCAAAGATCAGAAAGATTGACATCAAAGGGTTCAGAATTAGCAATCGGTAAACTAGGAGTTTGCTCGATTATTTCCGGCGGAGTTTCTGCGACTGAAACAGTTAAATTGTCAGTAGATGTCTGTGTGGAAATCAGGTTATTTGCTTCGGCTCCGGCAATGGTGTTAACTGACGGGGTATAAGGAAGTTCTAGGGAGATAATTGTTTCATTGTTACGCTCCCAAGCTAATTGGGTATTTCCCGTTTCAGCATTTTGGCCGATCGAGGTTTGTGCTCCCAATAAATCGCCAATTAAAAAAGCTAACTCTCGTTGGGGAGTTTGGCTTGGGCTGACAGCGGGCGCGGGTACGATCGCACTTGTAGGCGCGGGTACGATCGCACTTACAGGCGCGGGTACGATCGAGCTTGCAGGTGCTGGCTGAATCTGAGTTACAGGCTGGGTTAGAGAGGCAAGAGGGGCTGTGGGGGCTGAATTTGGTGCGTTTGAAGCTTGGGGGGCGATCGCCGGTTGAGTGGCGAGGGAGGAGGTGATTTGGGAAACAGAGGGAAGGGTAGGTCTCGAAGCTATGCGGGCAGCAGCGTTTGGGGTTGTCGGAGTTGAGGGTTGTGTGGGGCGCGCGCGCGGTGGCAGTAGGAATGAATCGGGCAATTGAGGTAGTTGGATGTTGAGGGGAAAACCAGGTATCGGATCGGGTGTTGCCGAAGGTGCGGTCGAAGTTTCGGGAATTGGAGCAGGTGCGATAAATATTTGGGGAATTGGGGAAGGTGGGATCGAGCTTTCGGGTGTTGCCGAAGGTGTGATCGAGCTTTCGGGTGTTGCCGAAGGTGCGACGGGTAAACGCGGTGGGAGTTGCGGTGAGGGTGTGCCTGCAGGCGCTGGAGTCGGTGTTGGGGAAGGCGCTGGAGTAGCTGCGGCTGTGGGTGCGGGCGATGGAGTATCTGCGGGCGTGGGTGCGGGCGTGGGAGTAGCTGCTGGTGTCGGTGCGGGCGTGGGAGTAGCTGCTGGTGTCGGTGCGGGTGTTGGAGTAGCTGCTGGTGTCGGTGCGGGTGTTGGAGTAGCTGCTGGTGTCAGTGCGGGTGTTGGAGTAGCTGCTGGTGTCGGTGCAACTATTGGTGGCGGCACGGAAATAATTTGAATGCGATCGCTATCCTGTCTGTAAGTATAACGATAGGACTTCTCCGGCAAAATTGTTTGAATAGGATCAGAATTTCCCCTAGTAATTGCACCCGCCGTTCCATTTGTGGCAGAATCACCGACAATAAACGGCGTTAATCCTGCGCCTCCGTGGCGGATAATTATAGTACCGCCACTGCTATCTCCAGGATTTCCAGCGGTAGAAATGCTAGCATTGATGCCGTTGCTGTCTGTGAAGAAATTGAGCGATCGAAAAAACCTTCCCATCCGAATCTCGACATTGCCTCCCGTACCCTTGCCGAGACTACTTTGAGCGTTAATTAGACTCGCAGTAATATCGCCCGCAGCACTGCGGTTATAAGCCGTGACATTCCCTGCATTCCCCTGCGCCGAAGAGTCAATTTCACCAACAGTAATACTTCCGGTAGCGTCGAGCAAGATACTGCCGCCATTACCAGCAGACGAGGTATTGATATCGCCCGCAGTAATATTAGTTCCAGCGCTCAAAGCGATATTACCGCCATTGTTAGGGGAAGTTGCATCGAGATCACCTGTGGTGATTTCTCCGTTCTCAGTAAACAAAGAAATTCCTGCGGGTGAGGTGATATTTTGGGCGGTAATATTATTGGTAGTAATAATGTTAATTGCAGCGGAACTTTTGGGAATATCATCTTGAATATTGACGCTATTGAGAGGATTGAGGCTGCCAACAGCATCGCCAAAATCAACACTTCCGACATCGGGTTGAACAGTCAGACTGTAAGGCCCGTCAACCGTAGACTTAAAAGTAATATCGCCTGTCTCTAAAATTTTGACCGACAGGTTATTACCTAATGTTACCGGAGCGTTAAAAGTAATGTTGTTGCGGTTAGTTTCGATCTTGCCACTGGCAGTAATAGGGTCATTTGCCTTGACATCAATATTGCCGCCAGTCACAGCAATACTTGGAGCGAAAGTGCGGGAATTAATATCCGATGTCGAAACAGTTCCGCCAGCATTTATGGTGACACTTCCGCCCTTACCATTCGCCGCAGCGGTAATAATTGGGCCGGCAGTTGTGTTGATATTACCGCCGCTTTTAATGCTAAGATTCCCGCTATTGGCGTTGAACCCGCTTAACAATACAGCCGAGTCCCCAATTCCGGCTGTAGTGATATTGTTGGCGGCTTCTAGGGAAATATTGCCGCCGTTGTTGCCGCCCATGGCATTGATGATTCCGGCGGTAGTATCTATAGAACCGCCGCTCTTAAAGGTGATTGAGCCCCCGTCTTGAATGCCACTCGCTCCGATGTCGCTGGTAGTAATGTTGCCCGTAGCATTTAAATTAACAGTGCCACCTTTTTTAGTTGTGAAATCGGGCGAAGAACTATTAAAACTTGTAATTAACACACTTGTAGTGATATTGCCATTTTTATTCGTAAATTCAAGATTTCCACCCTGTAATTTTCCTCCAGCTAAAACCTCACCTATATTAATGTCACCCTTGGTAGTAGATAAAGTAACGTTGCTGCCATTGCCATTCTCAGAAACACCTGTAATTGTAATTCCTACAGTCGATGTTTTGATGCCGCTTTCCGCTTGAAGCGTGACATTTCCAGCAGTGTGATCGCCCGTGACATCGATCGCTCCGACATCTATAGTACCGCCGCTCGTAAGTGCGATCGGGCCGCCATCTAAACTCGCCAGTGCATTGAGATTGCCAGTCGTAATATTGCTGCCAGCATTTAAAGTAATTGAGCCACCATTTTTAGGGCGAAAAATATCCGCTCCAGACTGAAGAGTGCTGCTTGAAATTAAGTCACCTGTAGTGATGCTGCCGTTAGTGCTAGTAAAGTTAATTATCCCCCCCTGTCCGCCCCGCAATGTGCCGTGGTTAGACACGTTACCTGTTTTAATATCACCATTGGTAGTAGATATTTTGATGTTGCCACCTCTATTACCGCTGTTAGAAGTAGCATCTATTTGGCCAGTATTAATAGTGCCATTTACACTTGTAATATTGATATTTGCACCATCTGCTTTCGATGAACCTGTACTATTTGAGCCTATAATATCTAGATTAATGTTACGATTTGCCTGTAACGTTACAGAACCAGGATTGCCGGGGGAATCGTTGTTTCCAGTGGTTATATGTACTCCATTTGGAGGAAAAATAATAGCTCCCTGTTCGCTGATTATTGTAACATTACCACTACTGCCAGTAGGTATTACGTTAGGAACTCCTCCTGCAAAACTCTCTATGCAAAAACTAGGGGAAGCACAGTCTAAAGTAATATCGTTTTTTGCTTTGAGAATAATATCACCCGCTCCACCTGACCCGAAAGAATGTATATCGGCAGTAGTAATGCTGCCACCTGCATTCACAGTAATATCACCGCTACTGCCAAGGGCTTTTGTATTTATAGTAGTAAGTCTGCCTGTAGAAATGTTGCCCCCAGCAGTCAAAGATATATAACCAGCATCACCTCCAAAAGAGTCTGCCACAATCAGGCCCGTTTGAATGTTGCCTGTAGCTTGCATAATTACAGGACCTACGTTATTAGAATTACTTGCATAAGTATCAATTTTTCCTACTACTTGAATGTTACCACCAGATCGCAAAATTACCGATCGCGAACTTCCCAAGATAAATTCATCACCCGTAGTAGCACCAGCCAAAGTTGCATCTGGACTCGTAATTATGATATCTCCATTAAAAGTAATATTTCCAGTACCCGAAGTCGTATCTACCTTGAGGGAAGCCCCCGTATATCCCCCAGAGGTATAGTCATTAGGCTGCATAATTGGATCGTACAAACTGGTAAAATTAGCAGGTTTGCCCGATCGATCGACAATTGACATATTACTGCCACTTCTAAAGTGAGCATCTGTAGATATGATGCCATCACTCACTAAAGTCAAATTTCCGCCGCTGACAAAAGGTGTTTGCGAAAGATGATTCAGGGCCAAAAGATCGATACTTTGATTTCCCTGAATGTAGAGATTACCGCCAGCATTAGCCACAAACGGATTTGCCACACTATCGCGCACCCGCACTGTATTGTTAGCCAGCAAATTCAAATCGCCAGTTGTACGCAACTGACTTTCAACTAATGTCAAATTGCGATTAGCTGACAGCGTTGCAGTCTCCGCAGTTACTTCTTTAGCAGTGACATCTCCATTTTCTACCTGTAAACCAGAACCAGTTAATTCTATTTGCCCTCCAGCGTTGACTGTCACCCCCGTTGCACTTCCTCCGCCACCAGTCAACAACTGCGGCAAAGATGCAACCGGCAACACCCAATTTTGAGGCAAACTGCCCGCTACAGATTGCGGCTGAATCTCCAAACTCAACAGATTTCCCGGTTGACTAATTCTGACTAAACTCTTACCCGGTACAGCCGCAACAGTAATATTTCCTCCCGGTGCAGAAAGTTGTCCCGTACTCAAAACTGTGCCGCCCAATAAAGTTAAATTTTGCCCTTGTCCCACTGCCAGATTGCCTAAATTGACAATTCCTCCCGGTTGTGTATTTGTAAAAGCAAAAGTATTAGGATTTCCGACTAATTGAGTATAATTATTTGTACCAGTCGCACTAAACCAGTTATTGCCAAAACCGATGCCCGTCGCAGTAGTAGCAGTGAAAGCAGCAGGCACGTTCAAACTGGCATTTGTGCCGAAAACAATCCCCGCCGGATTCATTAAAAATAAGTTGGAATTGCCGCCAGTTATTTGAATTAATCCGTTAATCAGCGAAGCATCGCCGCCGACAACTCGCCCTAAAATATTGCGGATATTGGGATTTGATATAAAATTGGCAGTTTGCCCTTGAGTTAAACCAAATTGCTGGAAACTGTGAAAAAGATTCGCACCGTCGCTGGATTGTTGGCCGCCGTTGATGTTGAATTGGTTGCCGCTGGGAGTAATTTGAGTATTGGTGCCGTCGGTTGCGGGGGTAATTTGGGCTGTGGCTGTTTGGGATGGAAAGAAAAGTCCTATTTCCCACATTGCTAAGGCGGTGAAGGAGAGGAAGGTGAGGAAAAAGCGGTTTTTTTTGTGTGTTAGTCTCATGTTTTTTTTAGTAGATGATATCTAGTGCATTCTGATAATTGCGAAAGCCCATCAGCGCCCTCTGACAGTCCCAAAGTCCGCCTGGCAATGAATTCCCTGCCTAATAGCGAAAGTCCTCTGAAGAGGACTGTAGAAAAAAGTTTGGTATTAGTCCACTGAAGAAGACTGTAGAAAAAAAATTGATATCAGTCCACTAAAGTGGACTTAAGCTTTGAGGCATGGAATTCATTTCCTGCCGGAATTAACGTCACAGCCCCTGACAGAATTAACGTCACATCCAGTTACTATTTCCTCTGTTCCCTCCTTTGCAAATCCCGCAATTGCTTCTCTACCTTTTCCGTCATTGGCAAATCTCCCAAAGTTGTATATCCATCTTTTGCCATTTGCAAATATTTCATAGCTTCCAGATTATTTCTCATCGCTGAATGAACTTGTCCCAATCCGTATCGAGCGGCTGTCAACTCCTCAATATCGTCGGGTTTCGCCGTATTAATTACCTTGGAATAGTAGACTTCAGCCTGGGGAACCAGTTGTAGCTTTTCCAGATACAGATCGCCCAACGTGCGATAAATGGGCGGTGTTTTCACGCCTGTTTGTTGTAAACTTTCTAAAATTTCTCTTGCTTCGGCAATCAAGTTTGCGTTAAGATAAACGCTAGAAATTGCTAATTTTTTAGCGTTTTCGTTAGGTACTTGTTTGTCGATCGTCCCAATCTCACTTTTCACCCTTTCCACCTCATTCTCATCCAGCAACCCAAACTCGATATTCCCCTCTCCAACAGCGCTTTCTGATGAAGCACCTGTATTAGCCTCCACAATCAACTTGTAGCTAGCGCCCGGTTTCAGCGCCGGTTCCCCCGCATAAACAGCCTGAGTACCGCTAACAGTCATTTCCCAGTTTAATTTCGCTCCGTTTTCCCGGAGGCTCAACTTATAGCGAGTCGCACCAGCAACCGGATTCCACCGCAAAATAGGCTTGCTGTCGAGCAATTTCGTGTGGCGCGGACTGATAATATAAGGAATTGGCGCGCTATTCCAAGCAATTTTATCGTCGCCGCGATCGGGACATTTAATCAAGTCCTCGCTGCAACCAGATTTCGACTCTTCTTTGGCTAACAAACAGCTATTCAATTGGTTTTCACCCGATGCGATCAACTTAATTCCCAAATCTGCACATTGGAGCGTCAGTTGTGCGTTTTGTGCTGTTCGCAGTGTGTCTCCCGGATAAATCAGCGTACCGCTGGTAGGGCGGACACTTAGCCCGTTTTGGCGCTCGATCGCAACTTCCCCGCTACTATGGATAATCAGTCCGTTGGAGATTCTGTTACTGGCTGCTAGTGCGGTAGTTGCGATCGAGCTTAAAGCTATAAAAACTGCAATCCTGATTTTCACTTGATATTTCCTTTTGCTTGTAAACGTTGCTGGGCAATCTGGATACATTCATCTTGTTTCGGCACGCGGTAATCTGAATATTTAAGCGCCTGATTCCAGGCTTCTAAGGCTGCTTGCGGCTTACCTTTGATTTCGAGAACCTGTGCTAAAAGGCATTGAGCTTCAGGGCTATCGTCTCTGAATCCTATTGCTATTCTTAAATCTGCTTCAGCAGCGTCATATTGCTTTTGTTTAAACCGCGCCCAACCCCGATTTTTGAAACAAGCGGATTTTACTCCGTCGTGTTGAGTGTTTGCCAAACAAAGGGCGATCGCTTTTAAAGCTTCTTCGTGTTTATTATCGAGCAGGAGCGATCGCGATCTTTGAGCATAAGCATCAGGAAGTCCCCGCCACACTGCGTTTTGCATTGCCTTAGACGCACATTCATCATCATTCAATTGGTCGCACAATATAGATAAATTATAGTAAGGCTGTGCATAATTGAGGTTTATTAAAGTTGCTAAGCTGTAGTATGATTTAGCTATTAAAGGTTTATTCAAACGGTGGTTTTTTATACCAAGTTGATTCGCAACTGGGGCAAGAATTGGACCGATTAACATATAACTGCTAGCGGTAGTAGCTAAACCGATTCCCAGGCGGCGCATCAAATTAGATCTCATAATAGAGATATCGTTATTTAGGCGCGCGATCGCTGTATCGCCCAAAATATCTCCCGCCGGAATAACAGGGCGATCGCACCCCAACTCTAGTAATTTTAACCCCTCAAATGTTGGATGCTGACACAGCATCGGTATTCCGCTCGCCCCCGGAAATTGATGTTCATAGCGCAGCAAATCATCCTTAGCTTTTCGCACCGCCAAAAACAGAGGTTCTTTGAGTGCCAAATATCTAAACAAAGATTTCACAAATTCCTGAGCAATGAAATCCGGGATAGGAGCCCGCATCACAATTACTGACGGTAAATAAATGCCCTCAGTCACCAAATCTGCTGCTATTCCCAGACTCGAACAGGAATTGAAAATTAGTAACTGCAACCCTTTAAAAATAGCTTTTTTCAGGCCTTCTTTTAAATCCTCTAAACTAACAGTATTATTTTGAAGCTCTTGATTGATATATAGCAGTCCATTGGCAGCATTAATATCGCTATCGCTATGTCCTGCATAAAATAAAACTTGCCAGCCTTTTTCATCAAACAAATGGTCGCGAAACTGTTGAGGTGTCGGTTCTTCAAGAAAATTTATATCGCAACGCTCGCCCAAATATTTTTTAAGCTCTTTTGTATCTTTTCCAACATCAATTCCCTTGCTGTTGCCTACAACACCTAAAATTCTACCTCGCGAAGGTAGAGGCATTCCCCCTATAGTTGCCTGTTGAGGAACTTTTCCATATTCTGGGGAACTGCCGATGATTTCCGAGTTGCGGTAGTCTTCGCGAAATTGCCACGCATCCCAAGGCAACTGCCAAATCAGAGAGTTATTGCACTCTAGAAATATTTCAACGCATTCCGATGGATTGCTGATTTGTGTTCTGAGTTGCGCCTCAATTTTTCTGTAAAATTCCTCAGCACTCAGCCACTTATTCATCTCTTGTTTCAAACCTCGATATATAGCATCAGGCTTGTCTTCAGAAATATTTGTTGTACCAGCAGACTTGATTTTGATCCGAGAACCGCTTCTGTTATATTGGGATGCGCCACAACTAGCGCTCCACCTTTTATGCAACTCCTGAATTTGAGGCGCTGGTGGCAAGCTTGCGAAACGTTGAGCTACAGTTTCTCCTTCTTTTTTTAACTCCGCTGTCACATGAGAAAAACCATTTTTTAAATCCCCATACCCCAAAGCCAAGATGACAGTCCAGCTCATAAATTGTATGCGATTGCAGTTAATTAAAGTATCATACCACAAAAGTTTCTGTTATGCTTAAATCATCTAAAGTTACTCGAATACTAAAGCTCTCGTCTGGCTCAACGTGAAAATCGTTCAGCAAAATGCACAAGTTCTGAACTGTTGCTTCTACCTCGTGTAGATTGTCTCCGGTGTCTGATATTAAGGACAGTTTAATATTGACTGGCAGGTAAGGTTGTCCGATCGCCGGATGCAGTTGGACGTGAACTCTGAGAGTGCGATCGTCCTCTTCAGCAACAGCAACCAACAAAGCAACACTCGTCCTTCCCAAACGCATACCCAAGTCAATCAATTTAGCCCGCGTGACATCAGCTTCGGGAAACCTATTGATACTGCTTTGACTGCCCTGCAACGCAGATTCGGCTCTCGAATTTCCACCTCCTCGGAAGGCAAAATTGGGGGTTTCGTCAGGAAAAAGTAGGTCGTCTAAATTTTGTTTACCTTGCTCAAATTTCTGCCAACCTGTTTCGGCAACATTCTTAAACCAATTGCCTAAATTAGATTTCACTGGGTTTTCAATTTCAGTAGGAGAAGTCTCCGGCTGCGGATTAAAGATTGATTCAACTGCCTCCCAATCTGATGTAAATACATTCTCCAGCCACTGACGCAGATTGACTTGAGATTCAGATATATGTTCGAGGTGGAGCAAGAAGTCATCTAGGGAATACAACTCCCTCAATACTAATTCCCCAGTACCCGCAGTTGAGGAAAATCCCAGCAATCTCGCTTCCTTTTCATCTTCATCAATATCTACTACCAGATAACCGATGCGCTCCTCTCTTGCTTCGGGGGGAACGTGACAATTATTGGATAGGTTTTGCGGCAAATTGATGCGATTATTTTCTCCAGATTTCGCCAAACTTATCAGCGGAAGGCATTCGATTTTTCCTAGATTTTTGATATATAAATCAGCCACATTTTCCAACAAGCGAACAACTGGATTCCAGCTATCGCAGTTAGTTAAATTGGTTTCAATACCTAAAAGCGTCAAGTAATCGCGGACGGCCAACACAGCCAAAGTGTTGAAATAAACTTGTTCTTTTTTTTTGGGGTGGCGCTGTTCGGAAGCAAATTGCCGTGCTGAAAAAATTGCCTTTTGGGTAATAGGCATTGGCAAGGATTGGTTTCCGATACTGTTACTTTGTGCCATTGTTAACTCCTTTAATGATTGAGATTCGTGATTTTAGCGAAATATTTGCAAGTGAGGGCGACATTGAACTCGGTGAAAGGCATACAGGGTAGAATACGAGCAGGAAAGTTCTGCTGCTAATACGGTGAAACTTTTGCCCGCTGATAAACCTTTTAATATAACTTGACAAGTTATATCTGGTCGCCCTCTAACGTGTTTACTCAACACCCGATCGGGATCGGTATCAATCCAGGCTTGAAGTTCTGTAAAAAGCTGAGCTGTTTCGAGAATGTGAGTTCGATCGCGATCGGGTAAGTCTTCGATTTTTTCGATTTTTTTTCCTTCTTTGAATATTGTTTTGCTACTGCATCTCCTGTTATTTTCTCTCTCTAGTCTCAAAGCCAAATTTTGCAGCCGTCGCTTCAAATAATAATTGAACCAAGTAATGACATTGCCGCGAGTGCGATCGTACTGAGTTCCAGTGCGGGATTCGCACAAATTGCTAGAGAAAAAATCCCACTGTTCTTGCAAAGCATCTTCATAGTAAGGTAGATTTTCCTTCCAGATCAGGCCGGAGTTTTTCATCTTAGTCAGAAGCTGGTTCAACAAACGGCTGCGCTTCCAACCGGGAGGATGCTGGGAAATTTGGGTGACAAGCCGATCGAGCTCTTGATATAGAAGTTGTCTGTGGGATAAATTCGATTCTCCCTCACCCTCAACAGCATCGGTTTGGTTCTCGGATAAATTCGATTCTCCCTCACCCTCAACAGCATCGGTTTGGTTCTCGGATGGGCGGTCTTCCCCCTCGGAGGGGATGTACTCATCATTCATAGTTCAGTGCGGCCGCAACTTTGTTCCTACATTTACTTATCAGGGTAAGTTGGAGGAATTTATGCGAAATTCTGAAAGTTTTTTTGATCGGAGGGTTGAAAGTCTTGCTGTGCGGTGGATTGGGTCGTTCAATTAGATGTGAATTTTTGTTAAGACGCATCAAAACCTGCATAAACCGGGTTTTTGCGATTTATGCAGGTTTGTAACGAAGTATTCTGCGAAAAACCCGGTTTCTGACCACCCCTGCGTAACATCGAGCGCCCTGAAATTCCGAAAACACCCGTTGTTCGGTACTTCCACACAGTGTTTGCCAAACTCGACCAAAAAAACTTGAGAGTTTTGCATAAAACTACTGATCTCACCCTGATAAGTAAATAGGAAGAACAAAAAGGCTTTAGGGGCGATCGCCCTTAAATCCCGAAAACACCCGTTGTTCCGTACTTTCATCAGTGTTTGCAAAACTTTATCAAAAAAACTTGAGAGTTTTGCATAAAACTACTGATCTCACCCTGATAAGTAAACAGAAGGAAAATTGCTAAGTGCGATCGCACTTGTTGAGATTTATCCAAAAGTCGCATCGCCCGTAACTTCCCGATCGCAATCCGAACCAAATTCCCAACGGATATTGGAAAGGGCTTCTTCCGATGTTGGTTTAATCTATTTCCACGGTTGCATTTATTGAGTTGATTTGAACCAGTAATTGCGACGACAGAGTTGAAGTGCGATCGCGCTTCGCGAGACTTCAGTTTGGGTAAATGACGGATATACGAGAGCTAGAGAGTACGAAAGTGCAGAAGTGCGATCGGGCTTGTCGATAGAGTCGCTTTGTCAATTTTCATCACACATTGTATCTACCACGCGAGGATAAAAATCATGGCTACTAATTCTAACTTTAATTTTGATCCTGTTTGGAAAGAAATCCTTGAAACTTCTGACAAGACTCGTGTTATTTTTATTAATGGAATCTTTGTCGATGCAGGTGGATTCGAGGGTCAGTCACAAGCTATTCAAAAAGCTGTTAAGCTTCTTTCGGAAAATGGTGATTCTTCTTTAAATATTCTCCAAGACTACAAAGGCTCTACTCAGTATTCTCCACAGCATAATGACTCTGTTATCGATGATTTGCCTAAAAGCATTGCAATATTTCTAAGCAATATTGTTGGTGAAATTTTTGAGAAGCTGTTACTAGGTTCTACCCTTGTTGAATTAATAGATACACTTGGGGACACGATTAATTTAGTTTGGCAATTTGCTCAAAATCCAAGTCCCAGCATTTTCAGCGACGATCAATTTACAGCGGACTTAACCAACTTCATTATAAGTCAATTACCAATCGTAGGTGACATCCAAACAATTATTGATGCACTGCCTGATAACTTTGACTTAAAAGAAGCTCTGCGACAATATTGGTTCCAATCTCCAAGCATAAGTGAGAATGTCAATGACTTATGGATACCAGGAGAAAATGGTGCAAGTGCATGGCTAAATAATCCTAATCATTCCTTGATTATGATAGGACATTCTCAAGGAAATTTCTTTCTTGAGGATGGCATCATTACTTTGGGAGGTCAACTGAACCAATCCAATAGTAAAGTTATTACTCTTGGTTCACCAACAGCCTATGCTACTGCTGGTCTTTCCCTTGTTTCAGGAGAAAACTATGTCAACAATTCTAGCTTGGGAGACGGTATTAATGTCAGAAACTCAAATGATTTAGTAACTAAGTTACAACTCTCATCTAGCGAAATCTCAAATCCTATAGCTAAAATCCTGCACATCATAGAAGCAGGAAAAACAGGATTTAAGCAATTGGTTCAGCATGGAAACCCCATATACGATCACGATCTTAACGGAAATCCAGATATCGCTTATGTCTGGAAATGGCGGAATCAAATTCAAAACTACTTCAAGAATTCTTTTTATCAGGTCAATTCAACTGGTTACTACTTTCCAGATAGTAACCAATCCCTGCGACCAGGGACAGAAAATGATGACTGGATTAAAGGAGATGGCGACATTCTAGGAGGAGGACGCAACGATGTTCTACAAGGTGGAAATGGCAGCGACAACTTAACAGGTGGTTCTGGCTTCGACTTTTTAGATGGTGGTGGAGGAACTGATACTGCTAGTTACTCCGGCAGTCCAATTGGTATTAAAGTTCGAGCAGATAAACTTGCTGGCAAAGATGTTTACAAAGTTGAAGATGGCTTTGTTGTAAAAGGCGAGAAAACTGTAGATACTCTCGGAAATATCGAAATCATCAGCGGCTCAAATTTTGACGATCAAATGATCGGCGGTGACTACAGCGATATCTTCTACGGTCAAGGCGGAAACGACCTTTTTTGGGGACAAAAAGGAGACGATACATTCTACGGTGGCACTGATAATGACACAGCTTACGGCGGCGATGACAATGATGACCTTCGAGGTGATGAAGGTAGCGACGATTTAAGAGGAGAAAACGGCAACGACACCCTTTACGGCGGCCAAGATAACGACTTCCTCTACGGCGGCGATGGTGAAGACGAACTTCGCGGCGAACAAGGTGCCGATGACCTCCGAGGAGAAAATGGCAACGACTCTCTCTACGGCGGCACCGAAAATGATTCCTTATACGGCGGCCAAGGTGAAGACAAACTTTATGGCGAAGAAGGAGACGATGATTTAAAAGGAGAAGAAAACAACGATTCTCTTTACGGCGGAACTGGCAAAGATACCCTCAATGGCGGCACTGGAAATGACGACTTGCGAGGCGAACAAGGCGATGACTTGTTACAAGGAGAAGCCGGAAACGACACTTTATACGGTGGCGAAGACCAAGACCAACTTTATGGTGGATTAAATGCCGACTTATTCTACGGCCAAGCTGGCAACGACCAACTTTTTGGTGAAGATGGCGACGACATCCTCGACGGTGGTAGCGACAACGATATCCTTCTCGGAGGCACCGGCGATGACAAACTCTATGGCCAAACTGGCAACGACATCATCCAAGGCAACCAAGGCGAAGACTACGCCGAAGGTGGCAGCGGCCGCGACTTCATCCAAGGCAATGAAGGCAACGACATCCTCTACGGACAAGATGGCAGCGACACCGTAGAAGGCAACGCCGACGAGGACTTCATCGACGGTGGCAGCGGCCAAGACTCGCTTTCCGGCAATACCGGAGATGACATAATTTACGGACAAGCCGGCAACGACATCATCCAAGGCAACGAAAACAATGACTGGCTAGAAGGTGGCGACGGCCAAGACATTATTGATGGCGGGGCCGACGACGATGATATTTACGGACAAGCAGACGAAGACAACCTTTTCGGCAGTCAAGGTCAAGACTACATCGATGGTGGCGACGGCAAAGATACCCTGTTTGGCGGCTTCGATGACGACGTACTTTTAGGCCAAGCCGGCGATGACACTCTCAACGGCAACGCTGGCAACGACGAATTATTTGGCGGTACTGGCAATGACTCGTTAATCGGAGAAATCGGCGATGATTTAATAGATGGGGGAGAAGGAGTCGATCTCGTTAATTACATCAATTCTCCCAGCGGTGTTATCGTTAATATTGACGAAAATAGCGACTACGAAACTAACACCAATCAACGCTTCAAAGAATTCGTCACCGCAGTTAATCCCAGCGAATATTACACCGAACTCGAACGGGATTTTGAAATTGCTGCCGGTACTGGTAAAGACGGTTTTGGCACTACCGATGCTTTGAGAAATTTAGAAGACATCATCGGTACTCGCTTTGAAGACATCTTAATTGGTAACGAAAAAGATAACCGAATTTGGGCATTAGAAGGCAACGATTTATTAATTGGCAATGCCGGCAATGACTCATTTTACGGCGGAGAAGGCATCGACATTCTCAGCTACCGCCGCGACCCGAACGGCGTTACTGTCAATTTACAAACAGGCGATGCTATCGACGGTTGGAAAGGCCAAGACAAAATTGCCGACATTGAAAACGTCGCAGGTTCTCGGCATGACGATAATATTACCGGCGACGATACCGTTAACGTTATCACTGGCGATGCTGGGGACGATCGCATTTACGGACTCGGTGGCCACGACAAACTCTACGGCGAATTCGGCAACGACCTAATCTACGGCGGCGAAGGCGGCGACAGCATCTACGGCAACCAAGACCGAGACACCCTATACGGCGAAGCCGGTCGAGACTACATCCGAGGTGGCGATGCCGACGACTTAATCTACGCCGGTAGCGATGACGACACCGTTGCCGGAGACGCTGGCTACGGCAACGACACAATTTTTGGCGAAACAGGCAAAGACTTACTCTACGGTGGCGCTGGCGACGATTTTGTGTACGGCGGCGAAGACAAAGACATCATCTACGGCGAAGGCGAAAACGACAAACTCTACGGAGAAGGAGACACCGACTTAATCTACGGCGGCATCGGCGACGACGAACTCTCCGGCGGCGACGAAAAAGACACCCTCATCGGCGAAGCCGGCAACGACACTCTCGCAGGCGATGCAGGCGACGACACCCTAGACGCCGGAACAGGCAACGACTACCTCTACGGCGGTACCGGCAAAGACACCCTAAATGCCGGCCTCGGCAACGACCAACTTTACGGCGGCGACGATGCCGACATTCTCCTAGGCAAAGAAGGCGACGACAACCTCTACGGCGAAGCGGGCGACGACACCCTCGATGCAGCAGAAGGCAACGACAACCTTTACGGCGGCGACGGCAAAGATATTCTTGATGCTGGAATCGGCAACGACCAACTTTGGGGTGGTCAAGACGACGATACTTTATATGCCAAAGCAGGCGACGACAAACTGTTTGGCGAAGCGGGCAACGACTCACTCAACGCAGCAGAAGGAAACGACAGTCTCTACGGCGGCGACGGCAAAGATATCCTCGATGCCGGAGTTGGCAACGACTACCTCTGGGGTGGTCAAGACGACGATACTTTATCAGCCCAAGCTGGCGATGACTACCTGTTTGGCGAAGGCGGCAACGACAGCCTCGATGCAGCCGAAGGCAACGATTCCCTTTACGGCGATAGTGGCAAAGACTTTCTCAATGCTGGCGCAGGCAACGATTACCTCTGGGGTGGTCAAGACGATGACACTTTGTTAGCCCAAGCTGGCGACGATTACCTCTACGGCGAAGGTGGCAACGACTCACTCTTAGCCGCAGAAGGCAACGATTCTCTCTACGGCGATAGCGGCAAAGACATTCTCGATGCCGGAATTGGCAATGACTACCTCTGGGGTGGTCAAGGCGATGACACTTTATTAGCCAAAGCCGGCGATGACAACTTGTTTGGAGAATCTGGCAACGACATCCTCGATGCAGCAGAAGGCAACGATTCCCTCTACGGTGGCGACGGCAAAGACACCTTGTTCGGTCAAGCTGGCAACGACTTATTGCAAGGCGGTTTCGGCGACGACTCACTCTTAGCAGGCGAAGGCAACGATACCCTTCTGGGTCAAGCTGACAGCGACACTCTGTACGGCTTCGGTGGTGATGACATCCTGGAAGGCAACTCAGGAACAGACCGACTTTTTGGGGAACTCGGCAACGACTCCCTCGACGGTGGTACTAAAAACGATACCCTCGAAGGTGGCGACGGTAACGACATTCTCGACGGTGGCGAAAATAACGACAGTTTGTTCGGACAAGTCGGTAATGACACGGTGATCGGCAACCGTGGCGATGACATTGTTGATGGCGGTTTGGGCAATGATTTGCTTCAGGGGAACGAAGGGCGCGATCGAATTTACGGTCAATCCGGCCTCGATACCCTGTTCGGCGGCGACGATAGCGACACCCTTTGGGGAGGAGACGACGCTGACAACTTGCTGGGAGAATCCGGCAGCGATACCCTGTTCGGCGGTTTAGGCAATGACCAACTCGACGGCGGCGAAGATAGCGACAGCCTCTACGGGGAAGGTGGCAATGATACTCTAGCCGGCGGAACAGAGGACGATTTCGTGGACGGCGGAACCAAAAACGATACCCTCTCCGGCAATGACGGCCGCGACAAATTATACGGCCGCCAAGGCAACGACTTCTTAGAAGGCAATGCCGATGACGACGAACTGTGGGGTGGAGATAACGAGGATACGCTGTTAGGACAAACCGGAGATGACATTCTGTGGGGCGAATCGGGCAACGACAGCCTTGATGGTGGCGAAGGCGCCGATCGACTTTTCGGCCAAATCGGCAAAGATACCCTCTCCGGTAACATTGGCGACGACTACTTAGAAGGCGGCGGAGACGATGATAGCTTAACTGGAGGCGAAGGAGTCGATCGCATTTTCGGAAATGACGGCAACGACTTCGCCGACGGCAACAGCGGCGACGACTACATCGACGGCGGGGCGAACAACGATACTTTAGCAGGGGGAGAAGGGGGCGATCGCATTTTCGGTCAATCCGGCAACGACAGCCTCGAAGGCAACGACGACGACGACTTTCTCGATAGCGGCACCGGAAATGACACCCTGTGGGGCAACGACGGCGACGACGAACTCTACGGCCGCGAAGACCAAGATTTCATCGACGGCGGCCGCGGCAGCGACCAAATCTACGGCGGAGATGCAGCCGACACCCTCCTCGGACAAACCGGAGAGGATAACATCGACGGTGGTTCCGGCGCAGACTCGATTCTCGGCGGCGATGGCAACGACAACATTTGGGCAAAAGCCGGCAACGACTTCATCAACGCCAACGCCGGCAACGACAACATTTGGGGCGACGAAGACGACGACAGGATTTTTGGAGAAGCAGGCGAAGACAAAATCGACGGCGGTTCCGGCTACGACAGCATCGACGGCGGCGCCGGCAACGACGAACTCTTCGGCGGTACGGGCAACGACCAATTATTAGGAGGTGCCGGCAACGACAAAATTGACGGCAGCATCGACGACGACAAACTCTTCGGAGGTGCCGGCAACGACTTGATATTTGGCAGTCAAGGGCAAGACACGATATTGGGCGAAGTCGGAGAAGACACCCTCTACGGTGGCGACGAAACCGACATGATGGACGGTGGCGCAAGTAACGACTTGGTTGTCGGCGACTCCGGCGACGATACCCTCACAGGCGACTCCGGCGACGACACCCTCACGGGTGGGAGCGGCAACGACTTAATGGGAGGAGGTAACGGCGACGACTTGCTGTTCGGCGAATGCGAGGACGACACCATGCTGGGAGGTGCCGGTAAGGACACCCTCGACGGCGGTTGCGGCAACGATTTGCTAACCGGGGAAGCTGGCAGCGACAACCTCTTGGGCAACGAAGGCGACGACAGTCTCGATGGCGGCAGCAGCAATGACACCCTCGATGGTGGTAATGGCAACGACTTCTTAAATGGCGGCAGCGGCAACGACAGCCTGAACGGCAACGACGGTGATGACAGCGTTTACGGCGGCGAAGGCAATAACGTGCTCAAGGGCGGTAACGGCTTCGATACGCTGATTGGCGGCAGCAGTTCCGACATATTTGTGCTATCACCAAGTTCGGGACTCGATAATATAGTTTACTTCCAGGGCGGTCAAGATTATTTCGGACTAACACAAGACCTCACTTTTAACCAATTGCAAATCGTTCAAGGTGGCGAAAATTATACTAACGATGTTTTGATTAGCATCGCAGGTACGGACGAACATTTAGCTTTGGTGAAAGATACTCAAGCGAAGGCGATCGACAGTTCTCGGTTTGTCTCCATCACCCCCGGAACCCCGCTGCCTGGAGTTTTCAATACTCCCTCAAATGTCGATTATTTAACTGGCGAACCAGTTGATAGCGACGATATTCTAGGTGCGATCGACAGCGGTTCTAGCACTACCTTATCCAGCACAACTGCTGCACCAATTAGTCAGCCAAACAGCACGACTACTGCATCAATTAGTCAGCCAAATAGCACGACTACTGCATCAATTAGTCAGCCAAACAGCATGACTACTGCGCCAGTAACTCTCAGTTTCCAACCGTTAACCACAGCTACTAATCCAGGTAGTTTGACAGTAACTTCTGCCACAACTACCACCGATAACATCTTGCTAAACGGCGGTTTAATTCCAACCATGAATAGCTTTAGTGGCATCGATGATGACATTCTCATCTACGACTCTAACAGCTTGTTAACATCTCTAACCAGCGCTCAAACTCAGCCAATTATTCCTTTGCAAGCGGCGAGTGTTGGTAGTGCGATCGCCCCCACTGCTAATACTTCTGGTAAGGAAGCTGACCTCTTACTTAATGCGAATCCAAGTCCCATTCAGCTACCAAAAAGTAGCGATTTAAGTGGCACTTCTACCTTGTAGTAATTGTAGATTTGGTTGAGAGTGATCGAATAGATAAAAACCCGGTTTCTTGAAAAAACCGGGTTTTTTGCAGTTTTTGCGGTTTGTCATACCAAATCCGGGTTAGCTATTGTCGCGATCGATGGTATGGTTCGTCGCTCGTTCTAACGTTGCTGTTCAGCGGCTGCCAATAACCTTTCGTGCCTAACCCGATGACGTTGATTCGGTTGGGTGCAAGCGAGTTGTTATGCGGCGGAACTAGCAGGCTTTATGCCTTTGTTTTTAGTAGGGAAGCAATTTCAATCATTAATTTTCGGCGCTCTGGCTGCATATAATCAAGATTTGCTGACCAGTTCAAAATATCTATGATTTCTGCTGATTTACTGGGAGCAAATTGATTGTTTGTTACCACTCTTCTTAGTGCCAATAAAGCAGCGTATTGAGTGTAGGGCATCTCCATAATACCAACGGCTCTAGAAACTAACAAATTTATATAATCAGTTGATGTGTTCCACTCAACGTGCTTGTAAGCAGACAAACGCTCTCCCCCCTTCTGGCTATTTAGTCTTTCATGAACAGGAAAATTTATAACTTTAGGAATTAAAGTCCACATAGTTGAGGAAATTTCGTGCATTAATTTTGTGCGGTTATGTCCATAGGGCATTTCATCTCTAACCCTATCGTAATAGCCAGCCAATTGATCTATCCGCTTCAATGCTTCCGTTGAATCTATATCGCTCGCAGGATCAACTAAAGCTATGGCATCTCGATAGCGTCCCTCAAGCTGCTGCTGCGTTTCCTGAGATGTTAGATTTATAGCCCCAATATCTGATATTTTTTCTTCGTATTTTTCTGAGGCTTCTTGAACACCGTATTTTAGTTTAATTCTCAGTATATTAGTCTCAATTTCCTCAATGCCTTGTTCGCGTAACCAATTTAAAGAACCTTGCACTTGCGGAAGTTGAGAAAGAATCCAAGGAAGTAAAATAGGAAGCCAAAAAAGAAAGAGAAGAACTAAAGTTACCGATGTAACCTTTAATTCAACTAAAAAACTCCAAATATTGCTGTTAACTTTATCCGATTTAATAGAAATGCTGAGTACGCTTAATACGATTAAGATAATGATAGTAATCGAGTATTTTTTTCTTAAAGAAGAGGAAAGACCCGAATAGATACTCAATCGCTCATCTTGATTAATCTTTCGATTTGAATTTCTATTCATAGAATACCACACCACACTTTGCACTAGCGGTTTAACTTTGAACAATCTGAATGCCTTCTACTCTACCTTAACTCAACAAATAAACCACCCCGATCGCCCTGTCGGTGAGAAAAAGTGACATGATTTTGTAGAGACTTATAAATGGTAAATTGTCGATCTAGAGGAAAGAGCGATCCCCTTCTTTTCGGGAACGCTGCGCGAACGGGATAGCTTCGATCGCGCGTACTTGCAACCTTGACGACAGCTACAACTCATCGATCGTCACCAACCCGCCTTCTGTAAACTGAATGACAAGTTCTTGCTCCTCCAGCAAGGCAGTTCCAAGCAAGGGTCGTCTTCCTGTCGCAATGACTAGGACTTCTCGCTCTTCACCATCCCAAAGAACGATCGCTTCGTGAGGTGGTAGCAAGACTTCACTATTATCTGCCAAATTTGCGGGAATGTCGTGTCTAAAGGTCAAGCCCATCAATGAAACAGCTTCTAGAGGAAGACACAATTCCCCAGTGAAGCCTGTATCTATGACGAACTCAATAGGGATGCTTGAGCCATTCGGTAGCAAGAAAGTCAGCGTTAAAGTTGCGTGTCTATTTGTCACAATCCCAGAAATCACTTGCAGACACGCTCCATGACACCACCAAATGAGACAGCAACGTTATATCCAATACGAATCCCAAAAAGTCGGGCGTTTGGGTGCTTCTTACTAAGGTTACGAGATGCTTGCAATCCAGTTTTATCGACTTCATAATCACCTGTCTCAATGTCGATGATGACCATCTTGCCGATGTTCTCTTCCAGCTCGACCTTTTGGCGGATGTTGCTTTCGTACAATTGCTTTGCACGTCGTGCAACTTCTTCGCGGCTTAAAAGAATTGCCTGCATATATTGACTCCCGATCGCTACGCTTTTTTGTGACTCATTCTATAATAGTATACGGACAAGCAGGGTGAACATTGCGGTTAATTCAGTAAATTTGTTTTATTTTCCCAAAAGCAACTCTAACCCATAATAAGATGTAACGGAAAAACCTATTACTCTTGTGACGAAAAGCAAGGAAAAACCGATGATCTAATATCAATTAACGCCCGCAAAGTACCACCATGTACAAGTAGTTGTTTCCCTAAACCGCGTTCACTTAGAAAACTATAAAACTCCTGATGCAGCATTAACAAAACTGCTAGAACGTTGCAGTCCACACCCAAGGTAAAAAACCCGGTTTCTTCCGTCGGAGTGGGTAAGTCCTGTACTGAATTAATCGCAAATGTAAAGTTTTGTTACAACTTACTTGACACCAGGAACTAAATCTATACTATCACTGACTATAATTGGGTAAAAAATAAATTTGTAGGGGAAATTCCATGCAGAAACTAACTAGAATTTTATTCACTACAGCTTTAACCCTAAGTATCTTGTGTTCTCCCACAGCAGCTTTCGCCAAAGCAAAAATTCAGATAGCCATCCTTTTAGATTCTAGTAATAGCATGGATGGATTGATTGACCAAACTCGTACTCAACTTTGGCAAATCGTTAATTTTTTAACTAAAGTAACCAAAGATGGCGAAGTACCAGAGTTAGAGGTTGCTCTGTACCATTATGGTAATGACAGCTTACCTTCCTCGGAAGGTTTTGTCAGATTATTAACTGGGTTTACTCCTGAATTAGATTTAGTTTCCGAAAAGCTATTTAGTATCAAAACCAACGGCGGTCAAGAATATGCTGGCTGGGTAATTCGTTCAGCAATGCAAGAATTAAACTGGAGTAAAAATCAGGAAGATTTTCGCGTGATTTTTATTGCGGGTAATGAACCATTCGATCAAGGCCCAATAGTTTGGAATCAATCTGTCAATCTCGCTGTCAAAGGAGATACACTCGTTAATACAATCTACTGTGGTTCAGCCGAAAGTCAGGAGCGACAACTTTGGGCATCAGGAGCAGATTTAGCAAAAGGCAGTAGCTTCAACATTAATCAAAACCAACAAATTGTGGTAATTAAGTCCCCTTACGACGACGAAATTTCTACTTGGAATACTAAACTCAATCAAACCTACATTCCCTACGGTAGAGAAGGAAGAGTAGGACAACAACGTCAAGCAGTTGAAGATAGTAATGCTGGCAGCAATACGGTTTTGCGTAGTGCATCCAAAGCTTCTGAATACTATGATAATGCTTCTTGGGACTTGCTGGATGCTCTTGAAAACGGAACAGTTAAACTAGAGGCAATATCAGATGATAATTTACCAGAAATCATGCGAGGGATGACGCTAACAGAAAAGAGAGCATATGTAGCTGGAAAGAAAACCGAAAGAGAGGCGATTAAAAAGACGATCCGCGACTTATCTCAAAAGCGTACAGCATATATTGAACAACAGCGTCAATCTAGTACCAATAGTGGTGAAAATACTCTCGATCGCGTAATGATTCAGAGTCTCCGCCAGCAATTAGCCGCTAAAGGATTCAAGCTTAATTAAAAGAACGCAGACGAAATTTCATCTGCGTTCATCTGTGTTTATCTGCTAATATCGGCGGTCAAAAAAACGCCCAATCAAACTACTTCGCAGCAGGTAAAGACAACTGAGGCGAAGTTTTAGGGTAGCTTCCATTCTCAGGAATCGCAGTGGGTTCCTGCGAAAGCAAAAACTCGCGAATTACCCTAGCAACTGCTCTTTGAGCTAAACCGCCGACTACTTTCTGGCCCATATTCTGCACTTCCGGTTTCACCAACAATTGCGGAAGAAGCTGCAATACTTTCATAGTGTCAAAACCGGGAGTTGATTGCAAAATATCCCAAATCCGCTTGATGTGCTCTAAGTTTTTTTGTTCAGTTGGTGAAACCACAGGTTGATTTGCCTTGACTCCAAACCATTCGCCGACTACAGCTTTGGCGTTAGCAAAGGCGTTGCTGGATAGTGTGTCGAGGCTTTTGACTAATTCCAGGACAATACGATCGCGAATGAAATCTCCTCTTTCGGAAAATAAATATTCTAAAGCTTGGTTCAAGATTTTGCTCACATCGTAATCCTCGCTCTCGCGGGCATTTTTGAGCAAGTTTTCTAAGCGGTTCCAGCGGAATTCCCCTTGTTTGAACAGCAAGTCTTGCAGGGATGCTCTCAGTTCCGGTGCGGGGTCGCTCAACAGCCGTTTTGCTACGTAAGGATAAGCTTTACTCAGCACTTTGAATTCTGGATCGACATTAATGGCAATCCCTTCTAAGGTGACGAGCGATCGAATAATCAAAGCATAGTAAGCTGGAACCCGGAAAGGATATTCGTACATTACCGCCGAAAGCTCGTCAGTAATGCTTTTGAAATTGAGTTCGGCAACGCTAGCACCCAAAGCATTGTTAAATACGCTAGCTAAGGCCGGAATAATTGGCGTCAAATCCGTATCTGGCGTTAAAAACTCCAACTTGACGTAATCTTTTGCCAAACCTTCAAAGTCGCGGTTCACCAAATGCACCACAGCTTCTAACAAGCCGTACCGCTGATAAGGTTTAACTTCGCTCATCATGCCGAAATCAAGATAAGCCAACTGACCGTCAGGAGTTGCCAAAAGATTGCCGGGATGCGGGTCAGCGTGAAAGAAACCGTGTTCTAGCAGTTGTCTGAGAGAACACTGCACCCCTACTTCAATTAAGTAAGGAGCGTCGATTCCTTGAGCTTTAACTGCTTCTAAATTAGTCAGTTTGACGCCGGTGATCCACTCCATTGTTAAGACGCGGCGGCGGGTATATTCCCAGTAGATGCTGGGAACATAAATGTCTTTGATGTGACCGTATAATTGGGCAAACCGTTCGGCATTTTGACCTTCGTGGGTGTAGTCCATTTCTTCGTAAATGCGCTCGCCCAACTCGTCCATAATGCTTGCGAGGTCGCTGCGAATTATTTTGAAGTTGTTTTGTGCCCAAACTGCAACGCGCCGCAGGATGTAGATATCTAAGCCGATGTTCTCGGCTAAATCTGGTCGCTGCACTTTGATTGCGACTATTTCCCCGGTTTTGAGTTTGCCTTTGTAGACTTGTCCGAGAGAAGCTGCGGCGATCGGATCGGGGGTGATTTCTGCGTAGATGTCTTTGGGGTGGGCGCCCAATTCTTCTTGGATGAATTGATATGCTACTTCGTTCGGAAATGCTGGCAATTGGTCTTGCAGCGTTGTTAGTTCTTCTAAATATACTGGCGGTACTAAGTCAGGCCGTGTTGAGAGTGCTTGTCCGATTTTGATGAAAGCTGGGCCGAGTTGGGCCAGAATTTCTCGCAGTCGGACGGCGCGACGCTTTTGGTTGGTGGCGGTACGACCTGTTTTGCCGTCGAACCACACACTGAAGGCAAAGCTAAAAAATGTCCAAACAACGCTCGACAGCCTTCCCCAGACTTGTAGAGGTCGCTTTCGGTACAGCGCTGCGATCGCCACTGGATCGTACCGAACAGCATCTCCGGCTAACTCGAAAGCTATGTCTCTGGCTGATTTGAGCCGATCGTCCGTTACGACCTCCGTCTCTAATGATACTGGTACTGCTTGCAGGGGAATTGTGTTTGCATCTTTAAGATTGCTTAGTACAGCTTGAGTCCCTGAATTTGTATAAGTTTGGGGGGAGGGTGGCGATACCGTCTTGACATTCATAAATCAGACCTAGTGTGAAGCATTGTAAATATATTGTAACAATTTAAGGAAGAAGACCCTTCTTCCTTCTTATATACTTACTCCCCGCTGGATCTTTTGAGTCGATCGCGAATTCCTGACAGTTGCGATTTTGTGCTGACTGGCGATCGAGGTTGGGGCAGTTCGGTATCGGGCCAGTTCGGTAAGTCGTTACAGGGACAGAACTCCGGGGGCATTCCGGTTTTTTGGAACACTACGGGCATCGCGCAGCGCGCGCAGGGGCTGATGTCCCAAGCTGGTGTCAGCAGTTGGGCAATTGTTTCGTTTGTGCCTTGCAGGTAACAGTCTCCGCTGTCAGGGGAGATAATTTTTTGCCAGCAGTCTTCAAATTCCTGGCTGTAGCGATCGCCCGCAATTACCGATTTGGGCAGCAGCACTTCGGAACCGTTGCGAATTAATACTTTTTTGCCTAACTGAAACCAGTAAGCAATATATTTTCTCACTTCACTCTCTGATGCCATAATTTTTAGTCAATCTGTCAACTCTTTGGCGATTTTAGACTTTCAATGTGCAATTGGCACTCTTTCTCAAGAGACATTTTATATTTTACATTATTTGAAAATTTTGCTATTCCTCGTGTCAAATTGTTGTGCGGGTTGCCCGAAGGAGTATGTTTTTTGACTCATTTATCTGAGTCTTGAGTTTTAAATCTCAGTTAAAATTATACCTGATTTTCAGTTAAAATTGTCCGTCGGGAAACCGAGATTTTTTCTCGCTTGTCAATGGCGAATCCGGCTGTTAATTTTTCGCAGCAGGCGACAGCGGCGTACCCAGAACGCTCAGATCCAAGGCGTAACCTCCGGTGACGAGATAAACATTATCGGCGATCGCCCCGATCTGGCGCACGAGAGTGCCGAGGCGATCGCGAAACAGCCGCCCAGCCGGATAAGCAGGCACAACGCCCCATCCGGTTTCTTCCCCTACCAAAATCACATTAGCCGCCGCCGACTTCAAACTAGCCAGCAACTCGTGCTGCGCATTAGCCCAAACAGCCGCTTCTTGTTCCAAAAGATTCGCCGTCCAAGTTCCCAGGGAATCAATCAACAAGAAATCCGAGGGCTTGCCGGCTCGCACAACGGCCGATAATTCGATCGGCACTTCTAGAGTTCTCCAATCAACTGGACGGCGATTTTGGTGCTGTTCGAGGCGACGAACCCACTCCAAATCCGTTTCATCAACTCGGCCGGTAGCCACATAGATTACTTGTTTTCCCGAACCCGCAGCCAGAGTTTCGGCCCATTCACTTTTGCCACTTCGGGCCGGCCCAGTTACTAAAATTAATTGTCTGGATGCCGGAGGCTGTGAGTTAGTCATCAGTCAGTCGATTTTAGATTTTAGATTTTAGATTTTAGATTTACTCCACAACAAATGATTTTGGGAGATTGAAGTTTGGTTAAAATTTTGGGGCTGCTGGCGACTAATGTCACGGGCTTGTCTCCGTTCTTTGGGCGGGGTCACATACAAAGGATTAAACATAATTCCCAATTGCCAATTCCCAATTACCAATTACCAATTATGATTTAAACTGCCAACTACCAAATGCTTTTTAAGCGATAATAGCATTGTTGAGACAATTTCACAGTAAGTCGATCGCGAGCCCCAGTATTTCCCAAGCTGTTATTTATGCCAGATCGTCCTCAGATATCAGCGATTATTTGCACCCACAATCGCGCCGCCTATTTAGGTGGGGCGATCGACAGCTTGCTGGTACAGGATTTTCCCGACAACTTTGAAGTAGTAGTAGTGGATAACGCCTCTAGCGATTATGCGAACCCGGAAAGTTCCACTTCGCGCACCCGCGAGGTGGTAGAAGCAAGACTGGGCGATCGCCGCCTCAAGTACGTCTGGGAACCCGAAATCGGTCTGTCAGTAGCCCGGAACACCGGCGCTTCAGAAGCTCGCAGCGAAATATTAGCTTATCTCGACGACGACGCTGTTGCTGACCCTAATTGGCTCAGAGTGCTGCACGCGGCTTATCAAAGCAATCAAAAACTCGCCATCGCTGGTGGCAAAGTCAATTTGCTCTGGCCTTCTGGAGTCAGCCCGCCCGAATGGCTGTCACCGGGATTGGCCCAGAACTTGGGAGCATACGATTTGGGGGAAAGTTGCGTTTACGTGACTGCGGCCGGTTTGACTCCCAGGGGTGTAAACTACTCGATCCGGCGCACTTTTCTCGAAAAAATTGGCGGCTTCGATGTCAAACTCGGTAGAGTCGGCACAAAATTGTTGTCAAATGAAGAGTTGCGGGCCACTGAATTAGCTTTAGAGTTAGGTTGGCAAGTAGTTTATCTACCGGAAGCCGTGGTGCTTCACAATGTCGCTGCTGAACGGCTCAACAAAGCTTGGTTTCTAGAGCGCGGGTGGTGGCAAGGCATCAGCGAGTGTTATCGGGAACAATTGTCCGATCGAGCGGGTATTGCTCAGCTTGGGCGAGGGGGTGAAAGAATCTTGAGGGGTGTCTGGAAATCTTTTAAATATATTAGAGATCCGGCGCTGCGCTTTGAAAATTTCGTTTTTGCCTGGGGTCAAATCGGTTATTTGAGCGCAGCCATGCGCGGCCTGATTTTTGCACCGAAATCGACCACTAGGCATTAGGCTATAGGCAATATCCCTCGCTGGTCAAGTCGTCGGCGCCGCTGTGCCGATCGCATTTCATCCACAAAAACTCTACCGCATTCAGGTTCAAGCACTCGATTATGACATCTAGTTCATCCAAGATTCCGGTTTCAGTTCTCATTCCGGCAAAAGACGAAGAACTTAATCTACCTGCGTGTCTGGCCAGCATTGCCAGGGCGGATGAAGTTTTCATGGTTGATTCCCAAAGCAGCGATCGCACGGTAGAAATTGCCATCAGTAGCGGCGCAAAAGTAGTGCAATTCTACTTCGACAAACGCTGGCCGAAAAAGAAAAATTGGTCTTTGGACAATCTACCCTTTCGCAACGAATGGGTATTAATTGTCGATTGCGACGAGCGCATTCCGCCGGAACTTTGGGACGAAATCGCGCGGGCGATCGAAGACCCCAATTTTGACGGTTACTACCTCAACCGCAAAGTCTTATTTTTAGGTCAGTGGCTGCGTTACGGCGGCCGATATCCAGACTGGAATTTGCGTTTGTTCAAGCATCAAAAAGGCCGTTACGAAAATCTCGGCACTGAATCCGTCCCCAATACTGGTGACAACGAAGTTCACGAACACGTCATTTTATCCGGTCAAGTCGGCTACTTAAAAAATGACATGATCCACGAAGATTACCGCGATTTATTTCACTGGATAGAACGGCACAACCGCTATTCTAATTGGGAAGCTCGCGTTTATTACAATATTATTGAAGGGCGCGACGACAGCGGCACTATTGGTGCTAACTTATTTGGAGATGCCGTACAGCGGAAGCGATTTCTCAAAAAAGTTTGGGTGTGGCTGCCTTTTAAACCAATGCTCAGATTTATTTTATTTTACTTCATTCAGTTAGGCTTTTTGGATGGAAAAGCTGGCTATATTTATGCAAGGCTATTGAGCCAATACGAGTATCAAATTAATGCCAAACTTTACGAGTTGCGTTGTTGTGGCGGTCAGTTGAATGTGGCCGAATCTCAGCCGCCTTTGTCGCCGCCAGTAGTTATCAGTCAGGAGACAGAAGTGAAATTGCCGTGAGAATATCTGTTAGTCCGCGTGGACGAAAGTTTGTGTAGCCGGAGTTTTAACCACCGGGTTTCTGCACAAAAAAAGTACAATAATTATGGCAAAATAAGAATTACTCATTTAATCGCTCGCCCTTATCCCAATGGCTATCTTTGGCATTTACCAAGGAGTACCATTAACAGGGGTACTTATTTACATCAGCACGAAAAAACAGGACAATTGTTGTCAGGATTGCTAAAGACCGATCGCAGTAAAGCCAGCCCAGTAATGAGGTTCAGCAAAGGAAAACGGCTTGCGATTCAGTGGGCCATTCAGAGGAGCTTGATTGCGAGTTCGTTCGTTTGGGGGCGCTTACTCAAATGTTTGATCGATTTCGGGTTTGAGGTCTTCTAAGACGGCTTCCAGCTTCTCTGAGGTCAGATTCCGCAGCCATTGTTGTGCCTCATTGAGAGCAGTAACGGTTGACAAAGTTTTTATGTTTTCACAGAACCGAATCCGTTGATTCTCTTACGGTAGACTTCTCCCAGATTATTTTGCGTCTGAGCCCAATATTCGGGAAAAGCATCACGGGTGAGGACGGATAATGCAGCAGTGTAAGATGCGATCGCCAGTTAGATATTCTCTGCTTTCTATGCCCTAATTCTGTCAGAGTAGGCTGTGGCTAGATTATTTTGCGTCTGAGCCCATTTTTCGGGAAAGGCATCCCGGGTGTAGGCGGTTAATGCAGCAGTGTAAGATGCGATGGCCAGTTCGATATTCTCTGCTTTGTCTCCCCTGATTCTCTTACGGTAGGCTTCTCCCAGATTATTTTGCGTGCTAGCCCAATCTTGGGGAAAGGCATCGCGGGTGTAAACGGTTAATGCAGCAGTGTAAGATGCGATCGCCAGTTCGATATTCTCTGCTTTGTCTCCCCTGATTCTGCCAGAGTAGGCAACTCCCAGATTATTTTGCGTGCTAGCCCATTTTTCGGGAAAGGCATCGCGGGTGCGGACGGTTAATGCAGCAGTGAAATATGCGATCGCCAGTTCGATATTCTCTGCTTTCTCTCCCCTGATTCTGTCAGAGTAGGCTGTTGCTAGATTATTTTGCGTCATCGCCCAATATTCGGGAAAGGCATCGCGGGTGTAGACGGTTAATGCAGCAGTGAAATATGCGATCGCCAGTTCGATATTCTCTGCTTTGTCTCCCCTAATTCTGTCAGAGTAGGCAACTCCCAGATTATTTTGCGTCATCGCCCAATTTTGGGGAAAGGCATCGCGGGTGTAGACGGTTAATGCAGCAGTGAAATATGCGATCGCCAGTTCGATATTCTCTGCTTTCTCTCCCCTAATTCTGTATACAGCGGTTCCCGCTGTTATGAAGTACAATAGCAACAATTAGCAAACCAATTTCTTAAATGTTGAGGATTGATTAA
>NZ_JAUBPO010000087.1:0-31997 GCF_036700785.1 Microcoleus sp. S28C3
GAATATTTGCCCAAATGGAATTATCGAGCCGTACCTCAACCTGAGTAATTCATTAAGTTATTTATTTTTCATTCCTTGATGGATTAGTCGCAAATGAACTGACGAAAGTTTCAGAACGATTGGATGAATTAGCGAAGCATCCTAGTCTCAACGTCTTTCCGCTTTCAGAGCCAATGCTGGAGCGCCAAATATCTATCGGTGCAATGGATGATCTCTCCCTTAAACCCTATGACTTAGCTGTTTTGGCGGCTGTGATAGTTAAATCTGAAGAATTACAGCAAGAGGGGCATCCCTGGGTTGGTTTCTGTGAGCTAGACTCCGATCTTCAACCGTGGGACAAATCCGGTTCCCGGAAACGTGTTCTTAGCAATTTATACGATGATGTCCGAATATTCGTGTACCCTAACTTCCTACTAGAAGATGTAAGTGAGCTTCCCGATGGTTGGACTACTTCAATTTAGCAATTACCACCTAACTATTATTAGGATGAAAGTTTCCGCATCATACTCTAAATCATACCGTGGCTACTGAATCATCTCAACTCAATCCAGCAATAATATTGACACTCATAGCCAGAATAGCAGTGTTAAAAAAAAACGACAGCACGCTGTGAAAAAGCACTAGATACCTCGTAGAACGAGAAGTGATCTGCACGTCTGCAACTTGGCAAGTCATGCCAATACCAAAGGAGAAATATAAAAAATCTTTGTAATCTGGTTCCTCGTCGCCCGGAAAATCCAAACCCCCCGCCTGTAAGTAACTGCCGTGCTGCTTGCTGCGGTTTTTGTAGTAGCTGCGGGCATAGTGCATGGTGAAGATAGTGTGTACCTGCATCCAAGACCCAACAATTGTGAGGACAGAAAGCCCCAAGTGCAAAAATAGCAAATTCGGCGACAGGCCTTTGGTATCGCGCAGCAAAAAGAAGATAGCTAACAAGCTAGCAAAAGCGGCTGCCACGATCGTACTTAAGATTGTTAAGCGGCCGGCATCCAACTGCTGAGCGTGGTGGCGCATCATTTCGGGAGTGCCTTGCAGCATCAGCATCCAAGTCAAAATCAGAAAACTGACCGCGCCCGCGTTCCAAATGCACAGCGTCCGAGTCAGGGGGAGATAGTCAGGTGGCAGCAACGCAGCAACTGCCATAGCAAACAGAACAGACACAAACAGGCGGTGCCGGACGCTCCAGACCCAGTGCATTTTAGATTGGGAAACATTTTTCACAGTAATCTAGTGTAATTTACGCACAGTCAGGGTTAGAAAATCTCAACTACTGCCATCTTCGCAGGAACTCCCAAAAAATAGGTATGAATTGGTAACACGCAGCACAGCCAGGCTTTTTCATGCCTTTCGATAGATCGATCGACCTCAACGTTCTAGGTACAGTGGGAGAAAAGATAAATTGTGGCTTGAAATTATGGCATCATCTCAACCCCTCAAAGGCATTGAATTGATCGACTGCGCCAAAGCTAACGCCCAACAAGGAATCGCCACAGCCGCTGAGCTTTGCGGCTACGGAGGCGACCTCAACACCTTCGAGCGGGAACTGAAACAGGCTTGCCAAAATATCGGCGTCGAAGTCAAGGAATTGAGCGATTTGATTACGGATCAGCAGATGATGAAAGAAGGAATGGGCATTGAAATCGCTCCAGATACTCCCTCAGAACTCTAAACTCAATCTCCACCGCACCAGTTTTAGAGCTAAGACTGCCCCGACACCAATATTTTGAGTCTGCTAGCTGAGGCAGGCTAGAATGTTTTGCATGGGAGCTTCCGACTTTAGCCAGGAGTCGCGTTTTCTCCCGCGAACAGGGTGCTTTCTGGAGGGTGCTGAGATTGTTAGGAGGACTGTCGTGTCAGATCAGCAAGACCGAATTATGCGTTTGTTTATAGAGGAGGCTAAGGAGCACCTCGATACTCTAGAAAATGGTTTAGTGGATTTGAAGTCCACGATGAAAGACCCCGAAAGCGTCCAAGAGATGTTTCGAGCCGCCCATTCCGTGAAAGGAGGGGCGGCCATGCTGGGTTTAGATAGTATTAAAACAACCGCTCACCGCTTGGAAGATTGTTTTAAGGTGCTCAAAGACGGGCCCGTCAAGCAGGTTGACCAAACGGCAGAATCCCTATTTTTAAAGGGAGTTGATACGCTTAAGGACTTGCTGGGGCGACTGGAGGGGCCTTTCGGCTTGAGGAATGAAGAGGGAGAAAAACTCGTGCAGCAGGTGATGCCTGTTTTTGCTCAACTCGAAACTCACCTCAATAAATTGGCGTCGGGCAAAGTGCAGGCGGTTGCTGCTGGGTCTGGTGCGCCCGCCTCTCGAACAGCGGGCGCTGTGCCTGCAAATTTTGCTGTTGAAGTGATGACTTTACTTAAAGAAATGTTGCAGGTGTTCAAGCAGAAAGAATCGGTTGCTAGTCGCTCCGAGTTGACGGCTGTTTGCGTTCGCCTCTATAAGTTGGGAGGTAAAATTGAGACTTGGCAAAATTTAGTGAAAACAGCTAGAGCGGCGATCGTTAATCCCAAAAACTCTTATAAAGTCTTAGCTCCGCTGATTATCAAAGAACTCAAAGAAGCTGGGGATTTGGTGCAAGGGGGGAAAGTCAAGGCGATCGCTCCGAGTAAAAATTTGCTACTTTTGGCAGCAAGCCCAAAACCAGCAGAGCCAATCGCCTCAACAGCCCCAGCACCAGCGTCAAAGCAAGTAGCACTTCCCGCCGAACCGAAGGCGGTAGTCAAGCTTTTGCTCAAAACCTTCAACAAAAAGCAACTCTCGGAAATCGCCAAGTTACTCGTTAACGCCCTCAGAGCACCCTCAAACTAGGACTTGTTGCAGTAGAAGATAGAGTCAAAGCAATATTTTTGAGGCGGATAATTTTCTGGTGGGTGCTGGCAGCATGAGTTGAGCAGCAACTCGAAAAAATTCACTCAGTCGAAATTTTTGCCCTCTACCTTCTACTGTTGGGTAACCCTGCGTTAGAATTAGTAAATATGTGGGCGTGCAATATTGTACCTGAATTAAAAATCGAGCAGGCTTTATAAGGCGGTAGCTGTGAAACCAATTCGTTCATTAGAAGATGCTTTAAATCGCTGTCAGGCGATGGGAATGCGCTTGAGCCGCCAGCGTCGATTTATTCTAGAACTTTTGTGGGAGGCAAAAGAACACCTCTCGGCTCGCGAAATTTACGATCGCCTCAACCAACAAGCGCATTCGATCGGGCATACTTCGGTTTATCAAAATCTAGAAGCTTTGTCGAGAGAAGGGATTATTGAGTGCATAGAACGCTCGGAGGGGCGCTTGTACGGCAATGTCAGCGATTCTCACTCTCATGTCAACTGTCTGGATACGACTCAGATTCTCGACGTTCATGTGGAACTGCCGATCGAATTGATCGAACAAATCCAGCAGCAAACAGGTGTCAAAATAGTAGACTACCGGATAGATTTCTACGGTTATCGAACGGCAGAGTCCGCAGCGCAAGCATCGAGTGTCAGCGATACGCCAAAGGCTTCGTAACCGATAAAGTCGCTGCTGTTGGAAGCAAAACCGATCTTTTGGCTCGACGTGTCGGTCGTATAAAATGATTTAAGTATTTAGCTGCGATCGATCGGTTTTTTTGCCGTCTCCCGCCGGAATTTGGCACAGTAGAGAAGAGTGAAACTCGATCGCCAAACTTGGCGATCGGGAATAAATACGACTAAACAAAAAAAATCAGTTCTACCCGCTACACGTAAGAGTTTAGACAAAATTGGGCTTTTGTACCCCCTTGATTTTTAGTCCGCTTGGAGTGGACGAAAGTTTGTTTTGTGTAGTTCCCGTTTCAAGCGCTGAGTCTTAATAAAAGGAATTTATGACCAAAATTTATGATTAGACCTTACTTAAACCCCTTCAAATTTATCTGCGGAGTAAAATCTAAAATCTAAAATCTAAAATCTAAAATTGATCGACTGACGGGGGCTTTATACTGTTTTTTTTGCTAAACGGCCGCGGGATCTGTGAATAACTGTTTGATAACTGGTATGATTTACGTGCTTCGAGAACCGAAAATGCTCAGAAGCAACCAGTGGGGCCAGACACGAACCTCACTATAAAACGCCGTAGAGGGAAAGATTGCCAGTACCTTGAAGGAAGTTCTCGATCTCCTTAACAGGAGTCAGAAGCCGACATCACAATCTATGATTTGATGTGGGAGTGTCACATTCTAGTGCGCATTACAGGACAGGCTGAAGTAATGGCGAGACGACAATCTGACCAATTCCACACACCACCGCAATACAACCCATCCCCCAAACCGACGGCACAGTTCAGTGCACAGGCGACAGGCGATGCGAGTTCCTCAGTAACGGCGCAGCCGACCGAGGGAAAAAGAACTTTTTGGCAGTGGCAACTTATCTGGCTGAGTCTCCTGGTGGGATTTGGAGTAACGGGGGCCGCTGCATTTCTGTGGTTGCTGACGATGCCGCCGCCGCCCAATTGCCAGCAACTGTCGCCACTGGCGGCGGATGGAGAGCGACTTTACTGCGCTCAGCAAGCAGCTAAGTCGGGCAAGCTAGAACAGCTAGAATCGGCAATGGCGCTGGTGCAGGCTTGGCCGAAAGAACATCCGCTATACTCGCAGGGTCAACATTTGATAGGAGAATGGTCGAAAGCCATTCTGGGATTTGCCAGGGCAAAAATTGAGCTGGGCGATTTGAAAGGCGCTCTGGAGATTGTGGCGAAAATTCCGAAAACCAGTCCGTCTTACCCAGAGGTACAGGAGGCTGTGACTGCTTGGGAAAAAAATTGGCAGGAGGGCCAAAAACTCTACGATACAGCCCTAGCAGCTTTGAAAAGTGAGGATTTAAGGAAGGCTTGGGATTATGCTCAAGCTCTGTTTAAGCTGGAAAATGTTTTCTGGAGTCAGAAACGGTACAACGAGCTGATCCAGCAGATTTCTTTGGAAAGAAACGGCTGGCAGCGCTTGCAAGAGGCTAGAGATTTGGCGCAGGACGGAACTCCGCAAAAGTTCGCTGAGGCGATCGTCCTGGCTCGTAAAATAGACTCGCAGCTTTTTGCCCGCGCTAAAGCTGAGAAGGAAATTGAGGGCTGGAGCCGGACTTTGCTGGCAATGGCTACTAAGCGGTTGGGGGCGAAAGACCTGCCGGGGGCGATCGAGGCTGCTTCAGTTGTGCCGCAGGATTCCCCGCTGTTTGCGGAAGCTCAAGATTTGATGCAGTTGGGTAGGGCTCAGGCAGTGACGTGGAACCAGTCGATATCAACTCCGCTGCCGCAACACGTTTTTAGCTTGCTGGAAGGGCAGGGGGCTGCTAGCCAAATTGCTCCGGGTCGCCCTCTGTACAAGCAAGCTCAAGTTCAAATTGAAAATTTGCAGGTGCAATTTCAAGATTTGCTGCGGCTGCAAGTGGCGAGTACGATCGCTAGTGTCGGTCAGATAGGGACGTTTAGACTCGCGATAGAGCAAGCGCAAACCATCGGACTCAAGCAGCCGCGGCGGGTTCACGCTCAAACTTTGGTGGCTACTTGGCGCCGGGAAATTCAGCGGATCGAAGACCAATCTTTTCTGACCCTGGCGAAGCAGTTGGCAGAACCGCAAACGGTTGAAGGACTCAAGGGCGGGATCGCTCAGGTAGTTCTGATCGCTCAAAACCGCCCCCGCAGAATAGAAGCGCAAACTCTTTTGGCTCAGTGGACCAAACGCATAGAAGTTATTCAAGATCAGCCTTTTTTGGATGAAGCAATCGCCCTGGCGAAGCAAGGAAAACTTAGCGCTGCTATTGAAAAAGCTTCGGCAATTAAGAGCGGTAGGACTTTGTACGCCAAAGCTCAGGATAATGTCTATCAGTGGGTGAGCGAACTGCAAGTTGCTCAAGACCGACCGATTCTGGATCGAGCTTCGGAATTGGCGTCTCAAGGCAGTCTAGGAGCGGCGATCGATACGGCTTCCCAAATCGGTTACGGTAGGGCGCTGTATTCAGAGGCTGCAGGTGCGATCGGGCGCTGGAGTGCTGAACTTAGAGCCAACAGTGCACCGCCGCCGGAACCCGCTCGCGATTCGCCGGCTCCGCAACAGGAGTACGCGCCGGCTCCGCAACAGGAGGAGTACGCGCCGGCTCCCCGACAAGAGGAGTACGCGCCTCCTGCCGAGCAGGCTCCGGCTCCCGAGCCTTACTATCCGCCCGCGAGCCAAGAGGCCCCGGCTCCCGAGCCGGAACCTTACAATCCGCCCGCAAGGGAACCGGAACCTTACTATCCGCCTGCTAGAGAGCCGGAACCAGAACCTTACTATCCGCCCGCGAGGGAGCCGGAACCTTACTATCCGCCCGCGAGAGAAGAGGCCCCGGCTCCGGCTCCGGAACCTGCTCCTCCGGCTCCGGCACCGGAACCCGCGCCGCCCTCGATTCCTGAATCGGCTGGGCCTCCTGATGGTAATTTGATCCCCGAGTAATTGGGTTTTGGCGCGATCGAACTCTAAAATCTCAAATGTAAAATCGAGTGAGTAATTTCCAACTGCTGTCGATCGATGGCGACCCCATTTTCCGGCTGGGGCTGCGAGTTGCTTGCGAGCAGTATCCAGACTTGGAAGTTGTCGCAGAGGTTTCAACCGAAACCGAGGCTTTGGGGATTCTAGAAGCTCGCTCGATAGACTCTGCAACAGCCAAGAAGCCTGCTGATTTGGTCATTTTGGCTGTTGAGACTTTAAATTGGCGATCGGGTCAAACAGAGGCGCTGGAATTTTGTCGCGAACTCAAAAGTTTGTACCCCAACCTGCCACTGTTGCTGCTAGGCGGGCCGCTGACACCGGAGCAGTTGGCGGATCTACAAGCTGCCGGTGCGAATGGCTATTGTCCTAAAGGTAGAGATATTTCCCTGACAATGGAAGCTATTCGCGCGGTGGCATCCGGTCGCACTTATTGGGCGACGGATGCGGGCACTAACCCGGAAATAGAACTAAATGCAGCGGGGGTTCAAACAGTAGAAAACTCCCCAGAAATTGCAGATAAAAATGCAGATGAGCCGACAGTTGATACGCCAGTACACAAAAAAATGCTGGCTTATTTTTGTCTGTCTGGACTGCGGGAAATAGATGCAGCTTTGGCGGTTGTAAAAGCTGATTTGCAAGAGGTTAGAGCCGCAGATCCGACTGATTTGCCCTCTATTTTAGATGGGGTTGTACTCAGCGGGCGCCGCAGGGAATTGCTGGCCGCTCGTTGGATTGTCAGTCAGTTATTATTTGAAGGAAAAGGGGAGAAGGCAGAGGGAAAGAGGAAGTTCGGCAAGGGATTTAACGGAGGTCGCTTAAGGGAAGAGGTTGGAGGAAAGAATGAAGAGGAAGACGGGAGAAGGAAGACCGGAGAAGCAAGAAGGGAGAATTTGTTAAATAATTCTCAATTGCAATTAGCGAATTCCCAAGTTTCGGCTGAATCTTTGACCGTGGCAACTAATTGGCAAAATAGCTTGTTTGACTCGGTGGTGGCTAAATTGCAGTTTGAGTTGGTGAATGTGACTGGCTTGCCTTTGGAAATCGATATTTTGCGATCGACCAAAAAGCGCGAATTGATGAGTTCCATCCTGCGAAAGTTACAGGATTTGCTGGAGGAATTGCGCTTTTCGCAAGTGCAGCAAACTCAATTGTCGCAAAAAATGCCTGCTATTTTACGGGATTTGTGGGAGGCGACAATTATAGATTTTTTTGGCAGATACTATACACTGCAAACGGGAGAAACTGGGGTTTTTGATGGCAGTCAAACCAGATTGAAACTGGCAGAAACTCAAGGGGGAAACGCTGCTGATATCTTGGCAGGCAGAGGCGTAGAAGTTGTGCCGGTGCTGCTGGCTGATGCTGATGTAGTTGGATCTGAAATCCTTGACAGAATACCGATGACAGTTGATTTGTTTGCACATTTGCTATTTGAAATTCCTCTAAAAGTTGACAATGCTTCTTGTGTTGCTGGCAGCCCGGAAGCGATGCAGCGAGCTGAAGCTTTGTTAGAAAATTTGGCAATTCAAGTTGCTAGCGGAGTGGTACAGCCTCTGCTAAATAATTTGGCGAATATTGAGGAAATCAAGCAAATCTTTTACGATGGTAACTTGATTTCGACACGAGATATTGAGCGGTTTCGCAATAATTTGTCGTGGAGATATCGCTGGGATAGCTATTTTGTGGAACCGAAAGCTATTTTTGAGAGCCGGTTTTGGCTGTTTGTTTTGGGCGATTCTGGAATTAAGAGAATTTCTATTTATGCTCCCAGAAATTCAGAGTTAGCACAGCTTTCGGGCTGGCAGTTAGCATTGACTTTGCTGCTGGAAACCAGGGATGCGATCGCACCTAGAGTTCGCGCGGTTATCTCGCTGTTGGGTGCTGGCGTTGTTTACGTTTTGACTCAGGTTATAGGGCGGGGAATTGGTTTGATCGGGCGGGGAATTATCCAGGGGATTGGTAATTCTTTGCAAGATAGCAAGTTTGGGAAAAATGGGTGAGGCTTCGGCAACGATTAGTAGAAACGATTGCATAAATCTTTGAGCCAAGGCGGAAACCTGAGATTAAGCAGGATTAACGCCGATGCTTTCCAAAATATTTTGCGAATGTATGCAAGAGTTCGAGTGTAGGGAAGTTAACTGATTTGATATAATTTGTGATTGGTGATTAGTGCTATTATAAGATAAAACTTAGTGCTATAAGGTTGACTTTTTATGAGTATTATGATAGCGATAGATGCCGATCGCATAAACAGTTTAGATTTATCTCCGGTGCGGACTGCGATCGAAAAGTGGCTGGCAGAAGGAGCGATCGCCCAAAACGAACAACAGCTACAATTTGAAATTGAGTATCCGCGCGAAGAGTTAGATCCGCGAGAAATTTCGGAAATTCCCGAAGTGCGGCTGTGGTTTATTCGCTTAGATGCTTGTTATCCTTGGCTGCCATTTTTGCTGGATTGGAAAGGGGGAGAATTGGCGCGCTATGCCGCGATGTTGGTGCCGCACCAGTTTCACCGAACCCAAGGTATTCAGTACAATCCTGAAGCTTTGGAAATGTTTTTGATGAACAAAATTTTTGTGTTGACTGATTGGTTGAATCAGCAGGGAATCCCCAGTAAATCGAAGTTGATGGCGATGTCGCAGATGTTTGGTTATGATTTGGAGGATGCTTTTTTTGATGTGATTGTGCCGCACAAATAAGCGATCGCGCCTCTAATTAAAATCGTCCTAATTAGGTAGGGTACTCTATGCCTTAAGAGCTACCAACAAAGGTATAAACCCGGTTTCTTCCTTTGTGTGGCGGGCTTTCCAGTCCGCCTCCGCAGCTATAAATTCTATCCGCAACAGCTTGATTAAGCTTAACAGCAACCGTACTCAGACTTTAATACAATCCTTAAACCAGCGCGCCTCAAAAAATTGTTGCTGGACTTCAGAATTTTCTCAGAATTGATAGTTAGTTTAAATAGACAACGATCGCCCCATTCAATCGATCGAGGAAATTTCCCATGACAACAGATTACCTCATCGTCGGCAGTGGTTTATCAGCACTGGTTTTCGGAGCTTTGATGGCAAACTCCGGCAAAACCGTACACATCCTCGAAGCTCACGAACATCCGGGAGGTTTTGGTCACACCTTTACGATGGCCAACAAATACACGTTTAATGCCCAATTCCACTACGTTTGGGACTGCGGCGAAGGACATACAGTCAATCGAGTTCTCAAAAAACTCGGTCTCGATCGAGATGTCACCTTTGAACGGTACGATCCGAATGGCTACGACCACATGAGAATGCCTGGGTATGCGCTGGATATTCCCTCGGAACCAGAGGAACTGATCCGCAGATTGTCGGCGCTGTTTCCCGAAGCGGGCGAGAGAATTCGCCAATTCGTCAACGAAGTCGAGAAAACCGGCGAGGGACTCAGAAAACTCGCTCCTCCCGTCAAACCAATTGAATTGCTCAAAAATTTCGGTGACGTATTCTGTGCTGTCCAACACCTCAACAGCACGCTTCAAGACGTTTTCGACAAGTTCCAACTCCCGCAAGCCGCCCAAACCCTATTAGCCCTGCAATGGCCGGACTTTTTGCTGCCGCCAAATCAGCTTTCTTTCTATGCTTGGATTGCCTTGTTTAGAGGCTATCAAGAAGGTGCATTTTACCCGACGCAGCATTTTGAAGATGTCATCAATTCTTTAGTTAAAGTCATTGAATCCAACGGGGGGAAAGTTCTGCTCAACCATGAAGTCACGAATTTTAGGGTGACAAACAGAACAGTAACGGGAGTTGAAGCGATGGATTTGACCACGCATCAAACCCATGAATTCACGGGCGACACGGTGATTTGCAATCTTGACCCTAAAAGAGCGGCCAAGATGATTGGAGAGGAACAGTTCTCTAAAAAAGTGCGGCGCAAACTCAACTATGAGTATTCTGCATCTAACTACATGGTGTATTGCGTTGTCAAAGATATCGATCTCCGAGACTATGGATTTGGCAAGTGGAATACTTTTCATTCCGAACATCTGGATCTGAATGAAGCTTTTGCTCAAATGTACGAGCAAAATGATTTTTCTCGTCCGAGCTTTGCAATTACAACGCCAACTTTACTAACGGAAGCGCGGCGGGATTGTCCAGAAGATTGTCAAATTGTCGAATTTCTGACTGTTGCTAATTACAGCTATTTTAAACAGCTTTGGGAGAGCGATCGCAAAGCTTACAGACAGAAGAAACAAGAGATTCTGGACTCGATTTTAGATGTTGTTGAAAAAGACTATGTTCCGAATTTCCGCAAACACATGGTCTTTCATATTACCGGAAGTCCGACGACTAACGAGCGCTTCTGTTGGTGTCCTAACGGCAATTCCTACGGTTCCAGCCTGACGCCGCGCAACATGGGGGTCGATCGGCTAAATCATGAAACATCCCTCAACAATTTCTATTTTTGCAACGCCTCCTCGGGCTATCCAGGCTTTGCGCCGACATTTTGGACGGGGGCGCTGCTTTATCAACGTTTATCCGGCGATGCGATTTTAGGCTAAGGAAAATTGGCCATTGGTTATTTTCCTGTTTATCTCGTTTCTTGGCAAAGCCAAGGAATGAATTTCACTCTTGCCCTGCTTCCTCTTAAAAATCTCTCGTTTCTGCTCTCGTTATCTCGTTCCTTGGCTCTCTCTGCCAAGGAATGAATTTCTGGAGGCTCTGCCTCCTCTTAAAAATGACGAGGCACAGCAAGACTGAAATGCGTTTCCAGGTAGAACCTGGAGACAAGAATTTCTTCCTTCTTCCTTCTTCCTTCTTCCTTCTTCCTTCTTCCTTCTTCCTTCTTCCTTCTTCCTTCTTCCTTCTATCAATCTAGGAGTGAACTATGAGAATTGCAATTGTTGGGGGCGGAGCCAGCGGTATGGCAGCAGCCTACTGGCTCGATAAACAGGGGCATCACGTCACTGTGTTGGAAAGGCAGCCGATTTTAGGCGGACACATTCGGACGCTCAACAAAAATGTTGTGCCCAATCAATCACAGTGCAATGAAATATTAGAAAATGGGGTGCTGGAATTTCCCACTGTGTTTTACAATTTCGTGGCTTTTATGCAGGAGCTAGGTGTTGAATTAGAACCCGTGCAGATTGGTTCCGCGCTGTTTCTTAAAGATGGCGACCACTTTTTGTCTAAGGTCTCGATCCGGAAAAATTTTACCGGAATCCAACGCCTGATCGAGTATTTGCGGCTCGATAGTATCTACGCTCGTTCGGCTGCATTTATTTTAAAAATGCGGTTGGCTAAACAGCACGATTTCTACGATGTGCCGCTTTCTCAGAGTTTGAAAAACTCCAACATCCGCAATTATTGGCTGAAGTTGCTGACGATGTACAGCTACTCGATACCGTTTGAATCGCTCGACAATTTTCCGTCGGAATTAGCGCTGCCTGTTCTGCGCGAATATGCCTCGGTCAACTGGGTGAGGATTAAAGGCGGGGTGTATTCTTACATTGAAAAGATTCTGGATCGGTTTAAGGGCGATATACGACTGAATGTGGAGATTGCCCAGACTTTCAGAAGTGCTGATGCTGTACAAATTGTGCTTTCTAATGGGGAGAGTCAGGAATTTGATAAGGTGGTTTTTGCGATGCCACCAGACCAAGTGATGAGGCTGTTGTCCGATCCGACGGATGCGGAAACGAAGCGGTTTTCGGCGTGGAAAGGCAATTATGCAACGACTGTGCTGCATTCGGATACATCAATGTACGATCGCTACGGTATCCGCAATTTATCAGAATTTGATTTTTTCGAGACGGACAAAGGATGGGGATATAATGCGAGCTTGAATCAGCTTTGTGGCATCTCCTCGCCACGAGAGTACAGCTTAGCGTTTCAACTGGAGGAGTCGATCGCCAAAAAGGACATTATTCACATTCAGAAACATCACACGCCGCTGTACACTGTCGAGTCTTTTCGATATCGAGATGAAGTTATCGAGACTAATGGCGAGAACAACACTTATCATGCGGGAGCTTATTTGGGGAATGGTTTGCACGAAGGAGCTATTACCTCTGCTTTGCGAGTCGCGAAATTAATTGGGTGATCTCAATTGTGATGCTACAAACTCTCGCAAATATGGGTAAATTTGTTGCCGGTGCAGCACTCTCACAAAAGTAATGATATCTGCATCAAAAGTTAAACCAATGCCAGAGCCGCCGACTCGGATGCGAGATTGATTTTTGCCGCTGACTAAGCTGGGACACCACCCCCCGCAGGTAAGTAGGCATCATGGCTCACAGATGCGGGCATTGTCGATCCGCCTAACTGAGTACCCTCAAAGTTGGCTCCCATGAATGTGGCCCCGCTCAAATCGGCTTCGCTCAAGTCTGCATAGCACAGCCTAGCCCAATCGAGGTTTGCCTGCACCAAAGAAACTCCCACCAGATTTGCCCTGGTTAAATCTGCTCCCATCAACTTGACGCCCCGCAACTGAGCCCCGCTGAGATTGGCAGCTAACAAGTTCGCGCCTTCCAAGCTTACCCCGTTCAGTTTGGCTTCGCTCAGGTTGACGCCATTGAGATCCGTCCTGCTCAGGTCGATGCCGTTGATGTAAGCTTTCCTGAGATAGATGCCTGTTAGTTGAGCGCCAAAAAGCCTTGCACCGCTAAGTTTTGCCCCTCCGCAGTTTGCCCAGTTGAGGTTTGCTCCCGTGAGATTCGCGCCCCGCAGGTTGATGAATTGCATATCGGCTGTACACAAATTGGCGTTCCAGAGGATGGCACTCCGCAGGTTGCTACCTATGAGTTGGGCGCCACTCAACTTTGTCCTGGGCAGTTTCGCTTTGACGAGGAAAGCTCCGCTGAGATTGGCTTTCGTTAGCTCTGCGTCCGCTAGTCTGACTTGGCCCATTTTGGCAAAACTCAGATTTGCTCTGTAAAGGTTTGCGTCGTTGAGTTCTGCTTTGGTCAGATGCGCCCGACTCAGGTTAGCTCCCGACAGGTTAGCCCTCGAAAGATTTATCCCGACCAAGATGGCTCCGCTGAGGTTTGCTCCGCTGAGGTTTGCGCCAGCAAAGTCTCTGTTTCCATTTTCGTACTCTTTGAGCAGCTCGGTTACTTCCATAGTTGTCAGATTCCTAATAGGGGAAATTTATCTATAAATACTCATTTTTTATAAGTATTTTATATCACACGGAACGGATGCGATCGCACTTTAAAGAAAGCTGAAAATTAACTTTATATTTTTAAGTATACTTTGTTCTTTTTCAATAGTCCAGAAAGTTTTTATGCCGTAGTCTGAAACGCTTGATTTTCCGTTGAAAGCTTTTGTGCCTCGGCAAGTGTTGCTTGCTTTTATACGATCGCCCTGAAACCCTTATTCTAAGGTTGGCACTCAAAAGCTATCAGAAGTCTTGCATTAACAACTCTATATATTCATGGGTAACTTTTGTATAATTACCTTTTTCACTTCTGTCGTGCAGTGATTATATATGCTCGAAGTATCCATCTAAACACCAATATGCTTATGTGTTATGGCTACCACCTAAAAAATTACTAATTTCTTGACAAACTTTGCCATTATTTATAATAAATTAATCTCCTTGTTGTTAACTGTGGCGAACAGCTTTTTTGAACTAAGACTACTGCAAATTTGTTCGTTGTGTTCGCGCCAGGTGTGGCGAAGGCTGGCATAGTCGTAGCTCCATATTTTATCTACTGTCATTTTTTATTAAAATTAGATATGGAACAGCTTAATAAGCGAGAATTATTCTCTGTTGTGTCGCTGCTATTCTAGGAGTCGATCGGGGTTAAAAGTAATTTTCAGACATTGTACTTCTGAGGGATTTATCGATCGACCTAACGGTAGAGGCTATTCGCTCAAAACCTAGGGGATAATATACAGCAGATTGTACAAAACTAACAGCGAGTAATATCTGTATACGATCGCCCCCTCTACTGGCAGTTAGGCAGATGTGTCAATCTATGTTATGCTGAGTCAAAATTGAGGAACGATCATGTCCAAAGAAAGAAAAAGTAACAAAGAAGTCAAAAAGCCAAAGAAACAACCTGATGGTGTTGCTAAGCCCAAGGATGACAAAAAAAATTATGGTAGCACCGATGGCCGCAAGTAGAGATAGCTGCCACTCTCGGAATTGCGATTAATTTTGTGCAATTGTCATTACTATCGATTATTAACAGATTTAAATATCCTATTTTGGGATTATCCGAAAACAGGTTTATTATATCTAGGGGAGATGCAGTGCTAAACCCAAAGTATAATGAAATCTGTTTTTAGCCATGAATATGAAACCTTCCGTTGCTGTATGATTGCCGCTCGTAAAGAAGCGCAACTAACTCAGGAGTCTGTTGCTAAATCTCTTAAAAAGCCCCAGTCTTTCGTAGCCAAATATGAAAACGGTGAACGACGGTTAGATGTAATTGAGTTTCTGTTAGTTGCTCGTGTAATTGGTGTAGATCCTTGCGACATTATCAGGAAAGTTGCACAAGGAATGTCTGAATCATCTGGTGAGGGCGAGATATGAACACGCAAGATGTAATCAGACTTGCATCTCAATATCTAGATAACTTATCGGGTCATACTTTCGACGTTTTAGATGTATCTAAACCTGTCACCGTAAATGCAGCGGTGAACCTCTCTAAAGTAATCTCAAAACTTTCACCGTTAGTGGGAAATTTAATCGAATTTAACACAGTTGAATTCTTGAATCAACAAAATGAGTTTGCTTAATTTGGCACGTGGCAGAGGCAAGATTCGGGGTTTCCAGATACTATTTTTGTGGGTATAGTTCAACCAACGCCAGGATTAGAGATTAAAGCCTGGTTCCCATTAGCAACCGAGATAACAGCACGTTTCAAGGATAGTCAGAATCACTTTAGGTTCGATCGGACTCACGTTGCTATGCTGGCTTGGCTACCTGATAAAATTATCTATAGCAAGCCTCGGATTCTTGATGTGTGGTCTCTGGTTTATCGGTAGCTGTAGCTAGAGATACTCACTATCACAATCCGCCGGATTATCTTGTTTTAGAGCCAGAAGATACAACTCAAAGAACAGCAAATTTACAACAGACGTGTCTCCTTCAAACCCAAGAATACCGTAAGCTCCATCTGAAACGATGACAGTAGGTTGCTCCCAATTGTCGTATTGCTGGAGACAATCGCCGAGATATAAAGTAACGTATTCGTCACTCCATGTAGAAAAATTAAAGTTGGTATTGAGATTAGCTTTTTTTCCACGACCAACAGTGCTAGTCGCCTTGCTTTTTAAGATGCTGGGAGAATTCGCTTCAGGGTTACATCGACTCATTTGTTGATTTACGTGGTTCTAAAAATTCAGTAACTAATACCTTATCCTATTTTGGGATATCTGGTTGGTAAGACCCGTACAGTGTCGAAGCCTGAGAGACGACAGCCTCAGTGTTTCAATCCCTAATAGGGATTTATTGTGATTGTGGCAAAAAAGAGGTAAGAGCTCGCTCAACCCAACAAATCCTCAAAAATAACTCTGGCGGATCTACCCAGCCTACAACAATTTTATATTTAAGTGGAAATATTTAACTTTACTAAATATTTAGGTAAAGACACAAAATGATGACTAACTATCTATCGCACAGAAAATTGTGATATGATACACGAAATTTCGATCGGTGTAAATTCTACAGTCAAGAAACTGACTTTATATCATTTGTTTTTATTTTATAACGATAAATTACCGTATAAGTGGAGGAATTTGAAATGTATGGTTTAATTAATCGTGCGATTCAAGAGATGGTATGCGAGCATTTTGATGAAGCTACTTGGGAAAAAATTAAGCAGAAAGCGCAAGTCCTAGACGAGCAATTTCTCATTTTAGAAGCTTATCCTGATGATTTGACTCATCGTCTAGTTAAATCTGCTAGTGAAGTGCTTGGCTTTTCTGGCGCACAAATTATGCAGGATTTTGGCGAATACTGGGTTAAATATACTGCTAGTGCGGGTTATCAAGAAATACTAGATATGGCTGGAGATACATTACCCGAATTTCTCGAAAATCTAGATGATTTACATACTCGGATTGGGGTGCAATTCCCTAAGTTGCGACCACCATCTTTTGAATCTACAGAAGTTGCCGAAGATGTGATAGAGCTGCATTATCGCTCTACACGGGAAGGTCTGGCACCAATGGTAGTCGGGTTAGTCAAAGGTTTGGGCGATCGCTTCCAGACAGAAGTTGATATCACACAAACTCAATCCCGTGAAGAAGGATTCGAGCATGACACCTTTCGTATTGAGTACAGATCAGAATAGACTGTAAGTGATTCATGACTAAGCCGCTCTATACACTGAATCCCCAGATGTTTTGCGATATATTTCCATTTCATATAGGATTTAATCAAAATCTGGAGATTGTCCAAGTTGGGGATGTATTGCAACGGACTCATCAAATACCATTATTAGGTGAACAGATAGATCGACATTTTCAAATTCATCAGCCAGCGATCGCATTTGACTTTTTGACGATTCAAAAAAAAATCAAATCATTATTTATTCTGGAATCCCAACATAACTCTCTACGATTAAAGGGGCAAATGGTCTATCTAAAAGACGATGACGTGATCCTCTTTATCTGCTCTGTGTGGATTCCCGACTCAAGCTTACTATTGAAATTAGCGGTTAAGTTGAAAGACTTTGCCATCCACGATCTGACTCCGGATTTTTTGTTTTTGCAACAAACTAGCCAAACAGCTCTTCGGGAAGTTCAAAGCCTTACAGAAGAATTAACTAAGCAGAAAAATGAGCTGCAAGCATCACTAGAGGTTCAGAAAGAACTGACCTATTTATCCCAAATTCAAGCACAACATTTAAAGCAAGCCTTGAGTGAACTTCAGGAAACGCAATCACACCTAATTCAAGCAGAGAAAATGTCAAGTTTAGGCCAGTTAGTTGCAGGGATTGCCCATGAAATTAATAATCCGGTCAACTTTATTCATGGTAACTTGAAATATCTGCAAGACTATGTACAAAATCTCATAAATTTCTTATACCTTTATCAGAAATACTATCCGCACCCACCATCTGAAATTGAAGCAGAAGCTGCCCTAATCGATCTCGTTTTTTTAGAAAACGATCTTCCTAAAATTCTTAACTCTATCAAAATTGGCAGTGAACGCATTCGCAAAATAGTTAATTCTCTCAGAAACTTTTCCCGCCACGATGAAGCGGAAATCAAACCTGTAGATATTCATTCGGGAATTGAGAGCACTTTGTTGATTTTGCAGCATCGGCTGAAATCTAATGGTGAAGCTCTAGAGATTCAAGTGATTAAACAATATGGTGAATTGCCTTTAGTCCAGTGCTACGCATCGGCAATTAATCAGGTATTTATGAATATAATTAGTAATAGCATAGATGCTTTGCGAGATGCACAGAAAGATTGTGCTGACTTGAACAAAGAACCCACCATTATTATTCGGACTTTAGTTAATGATTCTCAGAATTTGGTAGTGAGCATTGCTGATAATGGTCTGGGCATGGAACAGTCGGTAATCAATAAGATATTCGATCCATTTTTTACGACGAAGCCGGTGGGAAGTGGTACGGGTTTGGGATTGTCAATTAGTTATTCGATTGTGGTGGAAAAGCACGGGGGTAAGTTAACCTGTATTTCTGCACCGGGAGAAGGAGCAGAATTTACGATCGAGATTTCGCTCTAAATTCAAACCTGTAAGTTGAAACTCAAGCGGGCTGAAGCCGCTGAGATTCTTAAGAAATTGCTTCCTATGCTAAGTTTTGATCAGCCGATCCCTTCACGCTTTTTTGGGCAAACAATGCAAAAAATATAGTTTGATCCGATCGCCAAAATCGATCAAAGCGATATCTGTGTCACCGCAATATTACCCTCAAAACACACGTCAACATCAGTCCCCGCCGCCCGATCGCGCGAGCCATATTCTCCCGCATAATAAAAGTATTCTCCCTCCATCCGGTAAACCACCGGCAGCGGCTGCGTCGAAGGCTGGCAAAACACAATTTCCGGTTCCGCACTTCCCGGCGCTAAATGCGGCAAATTCACATTCCAAAAACACCCAGACTTTGGTTCCCGGTTGAGCAAATCCGCCAACACCCGCGATGTCCAACGAGTAGCGACATCCCAATCTATTTCGAGCGGCCTTTTAATCCGGTGAGAAATTGCGATTCCCGGAATACCGTGCATGGCTGCTTCCCGCACAGCCGCAACCGTACCCGAAATGTACACGTCAACCCCCAAATTGCCACCCGCGTTAATACCCGAAAGCACCAAATCCGGCTTCGCACAAACGTGATGAAGAGCGATGCGCACGCAATCGGCCGGTGTTCCCCCTACAGCATATTCAAAGGACGATCGCCGATCGACATGAATCGGACTGTGAGCCGTCACTTGATGCCCGCAGCCCGACAATTGCCCTTGGGGAGCCACCACAATCGTCTTGTCCTTTACTGCTTGCAAAAGTGCTTGAATGCCCGGAGCATCGATGCCGTCGTCGTTGGTTAAAATTATCGTCATTAAAAATGTGTCGGTTTTATAGAACCGATTTGAGAGCGCAGAGGCTGGCAACCTTCTGGTAGCTCTACCCCAAATTGGTTGTTGGTTGGTGGCGATCGTCAGTATGAGCATTGCCACACATTTATATCATGGCATTAATTGAACAATTGCCCCAGAAATGTGGCGCGCCACATTTTAGCCCAGTCACACATTGATATGACAGCTAAAGCGACTTGTTACGTTTGCCCCACTGCAGCATTCATGACATCAGTGTCGATGCAAACATTTAATCACATAATTTTTTCCTCGGCTCTCCCCGATGCTTGGTCTTAAAAGTAGCAGATTATATTAAGTATCTGAGACTGAACGTTGAAATCCTCGATCCTGCTAAATTATTAGCTTGCGTTATCACCATAAGTACGAGAGAGCCGATAATAAGTTAATGTCGATTCCAATTGCGCTTTGACGCAGGGGATGGGAGAATAGATATCAAATCTTTATCAAAGATAGTATCTAAGTTACAGTTCTCCTTTCCCATTCATAAATCAAATACTTATCTACACTGTTACCATTATTACATTTCTACTCAGGAGAGCCACATGAACGAACCCACTCAAAGCAATACCAAAGCAGTAACAGACGGCTGTGCCGTTCCACAGTCGATTATGACCGCCTATCAGGATGAACTGGATAACCTTGAACTGGAGATTGAAGGGAACTTACCAAATGACTTACAGGGTCACGTCTTTATTGTTGCTCCAGTCGGCACTGTTGAATCAGGAGGACTCCCATTTACAGACGGAGACTCATTGTTGAATGGCGATGGCATGATTTATAGGCTTGATTTTGATCGACCAGGCGAAGTGAGGGTGAAGACTCGCCTTGTTAAGCCACCAGATTACTATGCTGACAAAGCAACACAGCGTGGAGGCGAGTATGAAAAGTATAAATTCCTCAATCGCGGCATTGCTCGGTTGTCTATGTCTCTGGGTCTGCGTAATCAATTAAATACAGCTTTTCTACCCATGAAATTTGCTGCGGACTTCTGCGATCGCTTGCTAGTTACCTATGATGCAGGTCGTCCTTATGAAATTGATACAGACACCCTGGAAGTGGTAACACCAGTTGGATCGAATAAAGAGTGGCGAGGGGAACTCGATCAGCTCAAAATTCCCATAATAATTAATCCTAAGAAGTTTCCTTGCAAAAGTATTTTGAGTACGGCTCATCCTGCCTTTGATTATTCCGGTGAAGGTAAGATGTTTACAGTTAATTACGGCAGATCAGCGGCTAGTTTTATAGAAGGCATTCAGTGGGTTTATGAGATCGAAGAAATTCCCCAACTAATAGAGGAAATTATCGTAGCACTGACGGGGTTCTGTCAAACGGATTTCATGAAAGATATTTCCCGTGCTGTGTTCGGCTTCTCCCGAGACATAGTTGAAAACCTAATGAGCTCCATTGGAAGTATACTTGGGAAAGAATTGGAGGATTTTACCTATGTAGTTTGCTGGGATGGTGTTGGCGAACTGGAACGATGGAAGCTGGTACTGCCTGATGGCACGCCGGTTAAAATTGAACAAACTATTCATCAGATAGGAGTAACTAAAGATTATGTGGTACTGATGGACACCGCCTTCATTATGGGTCTGGAGCAGATAATCAACAACCCATTTCCCAAGAATAAAAAACTAGAGCAGCACTTGAGAAATTTACTAGAACGTCCGCCTCTGCCGGATTCTAATATTTATATCGTGCGCCGTGCCGATCTAAAAGCAGGCCAGCGTCCAGCTAGCAGTAATAAGGAAGTTGAAGTCGTCGCCCAGAAAGTGGTAATTCCTCTCGAAGCTGCCCATTTTTTGGTGGACTATGATAATCCCAATGGCAATATCACTCTCCACGTTGCCCACCTTTGTGGAATGCAAGTAGCTGAATGGCTTAGGAAGTATGATGTTTCAGCCTCCAAACCCCACAAACCCGTGCCAGATTACCTGCATGGTATGGAACACGATGAGACTGACATCGGACGAATGGGGCGCTACATAATTCATGGAGAGACTGGACAACTGATTGAGTCCCAAGTTATCTCCGACATCAACGCCACATGGGCTGTCGATCTCTATGCCTACTTAGATAGGCTCCCTACAGGTTTGACTCCAGGAAAGCTAGAAAATGTCTACTGGAGTTCGTTTGGACTGTGGGGAGATTTGATGACAAAATACATTGTCGATCTGTACGACGATTATAAGTACCGATTAATACCGCTCTCAGAAGTTATCCGCTTAGCCCAAAAGGGTAAACCTGCTTGCTTGTTCAGGCTGCACCCAAAGTCGATGGTGATTGCCGATCGCTATGAGTTCCCTTGCGGCTACATGACGCTATCACCCCAGTTCATACCCCGTGGTGATGGTGAAAGTTCTACAGACGGTTACATCGTCTGTGCTGTTTGTTTTGAAGACAAAAAATTGGGACCCACAAATCAAATTTGGATTTTCAATGGTAACAAACTGTCAGATGGCCCCCTGTGCAAATTGCATAATTCAAAACTCAAGTTTGGGTTTACGTTGCATACAGCATGGTTGCGACAGATTTCTAAGCGCCAAGCTAGTTACAAGATTCCAGTGCAACAGGATTACCAGGAGCTAGTAGATCAAAACGAGCCAGAGATTAGGAAGCTGTTTGAGAATGAGGTGTACCCCCATTTTCATTAAGAAACTCACCTGCCAAAAGCGCGATCGCGCTTTTGGCAGGTGGGCTTCTTGGTTCATAGACACTCTTTAAAAAGGTCAAAGAAGAAAGGAAAGTAAAAATATGATAGTTCTTTCGGGATACGAAATTATAGAAAAAATTTACGATGGAGTAAGGACTGTTGTATATAGAGCTAAAAAAGATGGTTACAGACAACCAGTTATCATTAAAATTATTAAATATGATTATCCTAGCCTTGAACAAATCACCAATTTAAGGCAAGAATTTATAATTACTCAAAATTTAGAGTGTGAAGGAATTGTCAAAACTTACAACTTAGAAAATTATCAGAATAGTTTAGCGCTAATATTAGAAGATTTTGGGGGTCTATCCCTTTATCATTTTATGGCAGCCAATAACCTGTCAATAACCGAGTTGTTGAGGGTAGCGCTCGCTCTATCCGAAACTTTGATCTATCTCCATCAAGTACCGATAATTCACAAAGACATTAAGCCCTCAAATATCATTATCAATCCAGCAACCGGAAAAGTAAAACTGACTGACTTTAGTATTTCATCGCGCTTGGAATTGAAAAACCAAAGCATTAGCAATCCCAACTTGCTAGAAGGGACTCTCGCTTATATGTCACCCGAACAAACGGGAAGGATGAATCGAGCAATTGACTACCGTACCGACTTCTACTCTTTGGGAGTTACTTTCTATGAAATACTGACCAACCAGTTGCCATTTACTACCACCGATCCGATGGAGTTGGTTTACTGTCATATTGCCAAACAACCCGTCCCACCTAAAGAGGTAGCAGAAATTCCTCAAGCGGTTTCAGATATTGTGATGAAACTGTTAGCAAAAAATGCGGAAGACCGATATCAAAGTGCGGCGGGATTAAAATTTGACCTGGAAACTTGTTTGCAGCAATTGCAGACAACTGGAAAGATTGAAAATTTTCCCATCGGTCAACGCGATCGCGGCAACCAATTACTAATTCCCCAGAAGCTTTATGGTAGAGAAACCGAAGTCCAAATTCTTCTAGATGCCTTTGGACGAGTCAGCCTCGGTGCTACCGAAATGATGTTAGTTTCCGGTTATTCGGGGATTGGTAAAACTTCAATCGTCAATGAAGTTCATAAACCAATTGTAGCAGCTAGGGGATATTTTATTGCGGGTAAGTTTGACCAGTTTAAACGCAATATTCCCTATGCGGCGTTAATCCAAGCATTTCAAGAATTAGTTCGTCAGCTATTAACTGAAAGTTCCGAACAGATTGCTCTTTGGAAAGAAAACTTATTAAATGCGCTAGACAATAACAGTCAAGTTATTATTGATGTTATCCCCGAAGTCGAACTAATTATCGGTAAACAGCTTGAAGTTCCTCAACTGGGTTCATCGGAATCCCAAAACAGATTTAATCGGGTATTTCAACAATTTATTCGCGTTTTTTGTCAACCCGAACACCCGCTAGTCATATTCCTAGACGATTTACAGTGGGCAGATTCGGCATCTCTAAAGTTAATCCAACTCTTAGTCACTGACCCAGATAGCAAATATTTATTAACGATTGGAGCTTATCGAGATAACGAAGTCAGTCCCGTTCATCCTTTAATTCAGACAATAGAAAAAATTCAAGAAACTGAAACGGTGGTGAATAATATCACCATTCAGGCGCTGGCTTTGGGTAGCGTCAACCAATTAATCGCCGACACTCTGGATGCCAGCGTAAATTCAGACAAAATAAAAGTTTTTTCCGAGTTACTTTTTAATAAAACCCAAGGCAATCCGTTTTTCTTAACCCAGCTACTCAAAACCCTGTACTCGGAAAATCTGCTAGTTTATCAGGTAGAAACAGACCGCTGGGAGTGGGATATTCAACAAATACAGGCGATTGGCATCGCAGATTTTAATATCGTTGAACTGGTTGCTCGCAATATTCGCAAACTCCCTGAAATAACCCAGAAATCATTAAAATTAGCGGCTTGTATCGGCAACCAATTTAACTTAGAAGTTTTATCAATTGTCAATGAAGAATCAAACATAGCGACGGCTGCTCATTTGTGGGAAGCACTGCAAGCAGGTTTGATTCTGCCGCTGTCTGAAAATTACAAAATTCCTCTAGTCTTTGCCCAGGAAGAGTTGGCATCTGTAGGAGATATCAAAGTTGAATACAAATTTTTGCACGATCGCGTGCAACAAGCAGCCTATTCTTTGATTCCAGAGTCAGACAAAAAAGCCACTCACCTGAAAATTGGTCAACTGTTGCTGAATAATACAACAGAGCAAGAGCGAAAAGATAATATTTTTGCTCTGGTTAACCAACTGAATTTTGGCACAGATTTGCTAACTAATCAGTCAGAAAAAGATGAGTTGGCTGAATTAAACCTGATTGCTGGACAGAAAGCGAAGGCAGCTACTGCATATGAAGCCGCTGTTAATTATTTGAATGTAGGTATAGAACTCCTGAGCCAAGATAGCTGGGAAAGTAGATACGATCTGACATTTAATTTTTATCGGGAAGCGGCGGAAGCCGAATATCTCAATGCCAATTTAGAACGAGCGGAAATTTTGTGCGATCGCGTGTTTCAAAAAGCCAAAACAATCCTCGAACAAGTCAACTTATACGAACTGAAAATTAGAATTTACCTCGCTAAAAATCAAAATAATGATGGCTTAGATGCCGGACTGCAAGTTCTAAAAATGCTAGGAGTGACCCTATATGAATCACCCCCGCAAGAACTCAATATTGAGGAGTTAGCAAACCTGCCTGAAATGAGCGAGTCCTACAAGCAGGCGGCTATGCAGCTTTTAGTTCTTATATTCCCACCTGCTTGCTTTGCAGAAAGCCCGCTATCGCTACCTATTATATATACTATGGTGGAACTTTCTCGTCAGTACGGGAATTCGCCGCAATCTACTTACGCCTATTCTGTTTACGGTATATTCGTATCTTGGCTATTCTCAGATATAAATTTATCCTATCAACTGGGGCAACTGGCTTTGCAGCTATTAGAGAAGTTAGATGCTAGAGAGTTTCGTTCTAAAGTTTTAGTTAATGTTTCCATCGGTATTATCCACCTCAAAAAGCATACTAGGGAAACGATAGAACCCCTTGGTCAAGCAATTAATAGCGGCTTAGAATTTGGAGATATAGAATATGCTTGTCATGCTGCTGATTACTATTGCTCGCATTTATTTTTTAAGGCAGAGCATCTAGACTACGTGCAAGAACAGCAAAAACTATATATTGACTTGGCAGAGAGATTGTCCCAAGAACACCAGTTATATTTACTCAAAATCCTCGGTCAATTAGTAGAAAATTTAAGGGGTATGACAGATAATAAGCTGATCTTGATGGGCAGCATATTAAATGAGGAAAAAGCTATCTCTTATTTAAGAGAAGTAAAGAATTTCATTTGCTTGTTCAGGCTTTATTTTTCCAAAACTGTAGTTTGCTATTTGTTTAAGCAGTATGAAGAAGCTATCGAGTTTGCAAGAGAGGGGTTGAAATATTCAGGTTACGTTCAATCAAATATTAGTTTTATTGAACATACTTTTTACTATTGTCTGCTTCTTTTAGCCCAGTATGCTCAGGAAGATTCAGGAGAGGAAGAAAAGAAACAAGAATACCTCAAGCAAGTAGAAGAAACTCAGAAAAGCATAAAAAATTGGGCGTTACATTGCCCAGCCAATTACCAGCATAAGTATGACTTAGTAGAGGCAGAAAAAGCCCGCGTATTGGGGCAATCTTTCTCAGCAATGGAATATTACGACCTGGCGATAGATGGAGCCAAGGAAAATGGATATGTACAGCACGAAGCCCTCGCCAATGAACTAGCAGCAGAATTTTATTTAACTTTAGGTCGTCAGAAAGTAGCGCGTACCTACATGATAGACGCTTACTATGCTTATATTCGCTGGGGAGCAAAGGCAAAAGTTAAGGATTTAGAAGAGCGCTATTCTGAATTACTCGCACCAGTCGTCGGTAGGAAAAACAGCCTGACGAGTGGAAGAGGCGAAACGATTGTTCAGACCAGAACCACTGTCACTTCTACCAGTTCAGGTGCTGCAAACGAGCTGGATTTATCAACAATTATCAAAGCTTCCCAAGCGCTCTCAGGGGAAGTTAATTTAGATAAGTTACTCTCCAATTTGATGCAAGTCTTGCTGGAAAACGCCGGAGCAGAAAAATTTTATTTCATCATACCTGACCCAGCAGGTAAGTGGAAAATTGAAGCTCAATGTACGGGTGAACGATGTGAATTAATATCCAAGTCAGGGACTGAAAATCAAGTGATACCTATCTCGCTGGTTAATTATGTAGAACGCACGCAAGAAACTCTTGCGATCGATAATGCAACCACTGAAACCAGGTTTGCCTCTGACCCGTATATTATTCAGCAGCGACCTAAATCTATCTTGTGTAGCCCCCTGATTAATCAAGGTAAGTTGGTAGGCATCTTATACCTAGAAAATAATTTAACAGCGGGGGCTTTTACGCGCGATCGCCTAGAAGTCCTCAACATCATTTCCGCCCAAGCTGCGATCTCCATCGAAAATGCCCGTCTCTATCAAACTTTAGAAGAAAAGGTGCAACAACGCACCGCCCAACTCGCCCAAGCAAACCAGGAAATTAGCGGTCTCAACAACAAACTTAAAGCCGAAAACATCCGCCTCAGTGCTGAGTTAGAAGTCACGAAACGACTGCAACAAATGATCTTGCCCAAACAATCAGAACTAGATAAAATTAAAGGATTAGAAATAGCTGGATATATGCAACCTGCCGATGAAGTTGGTGGCGACTACTACGACGTGCTATCCCAAAATGATAAGGTAAAAATTAGCATCGGCGATGTTACGGGACATGGTTTAGAAAGTGGCGTATTAATGATTATGGCGCAAACCGCGGTCCGCACTCTCCAACAAATGAACGAAACCGATCCGGTGAAGTTTTTTGATGTGTTAAACCGCACCCTTTATGCCAATATCGAGCGCATCGACTCGTCTAAAAACATGAGCTTGGCTTTGTTAGATTATCAAGATAGTAACTTTACCCTCAGCGGTCAACATGAAGAAATAATTGTAGTCCGTACTGATGGTAACATCGAACGGATCGATACAATGGAACTCGGCTTTCCTGTGGGATTAGAGGAAGATATTGCTGATTTTGTTTCCCAAGTTCAAGTGCATCTTAATCCAGGGGATGTAGTAGTGCTTTACACAGATGGAATTACCGAAGCTGTAAATATAAATAAAGTCTATTACGGCATAGAAAGATTGTGCCAAGTGACCAAAGAAAATCGCCACAAAACGGCTGAAGAAATTCGACAAGCAGTAATCGATAATCTGCGGCAGCATATTGACAAACATAAAGTTTTTGACGACATTACGTTGGTAGTCCTAAAACAGAAATAACGCAAGTTGGTAATTGGTAATTGGTAATTGGTAATTGCTCAACTCGGGGAAAAAAGGGAGCCATTAATAGAGAGAGCTTGTTGAATGGATTGATAAGCAGTTAAACCCTGTCGCTTCCCAGTATTGACAACTGAACGAACGGCAGCAAACAAATCTCGACCCCATTCCGAACGGAAGCCATTGGTAACACGACGAAATATCACGCTCATCCGAATCGCCTGTTCACGCTTAATTATTCGTGGGCGGAATTGTCGCATCTTCCAAAAATAGAAATAAATTGTCAATCAGCCGACCATAGCGTTTTCGTAACCGGATACCATCCTTATGTTTTGGCTCTAAATGTGTTTGCTAAACTGCTACTTTCAAATGGCTTTTGCTTGGATAAAGCTGTTTCTGGAATGAAACATTCCGTCCCCGATCGAATTTAAGACCGTCTATTTAGACTTGGTTGATAAAAAATATAGTTCGATCGCCCAAATCTATCACAGCGATATCTGTGTCACCGCAATATTACCCTCAAAACACACGTCAACATCAGTCCCCGCCGCCCGATCGCGCGAGCCATATTCTCCCGCATAATAAAAGTATTCTCCCTCCACCCGGTACACCACGGGCAGCGGCTGGGTCGAAGGCTGGCAAAACACAATTTCCGGTTCCGCACTTCCCGGCGCTAAATGCGGCAAATTCACATTCCAAAAACACCCAGACTTTGGTGCCCGGTTCAGCAAATCCGCCAGCACCCGCGATGTCCAGCGAGTAGCGACATCCCAGTCAATTTCGAGCGGCCTTTTAATCCGGTGGGAAATGGCGATGCCCGGAATACCGTGCATGGCTGCTTCCCGCACAGCCGCCACCGTACCCGAAATATACACGTCAACCCCCAAATTGCCGCCCGCGTTAATACCCGAAAGCACCAAATCCGGCTTTGCACAAACGTGATGAAGAGCGATGCGCACGCAATCGGCAGGTGTTCCCCCTACAGCATACTCAAAGGACGATCGCCGATCGACATGAATCGGACTGTGGGTCGTCACTTGATGCCCGCAGCCCGACAATTGCCCTTGAGGAGCCACCATAATTGTTTTGCCGCTGACAGCCTGCAAAAGTGCCTGAATTCCCGGAGCGTCTATGCCGTCGTCGTTGGTTAAAATAATTTTCATTAAAAATTTGTCTGTTTGTAAGGTTATTGTGTCACTCGCAGGCGAGCCGATGCAATCTCAAATGGTAGGGGACGCGGGGATTGTGTCGATTTTAGATTTTAGATTTTAGATTTTAGATTTTAGATTTACTCCACAGATGTATCTGGGAGATTGGACAAGAGTCTAAAATTTTTGGCTTTCCACGACATTAGTCGGGGGCTTGTACCCATTTTTGGGCGGTGTCTGCATAAGGTTAAGTGTAGTGGACTTACGCACTGAGACTGGACTCGACCAGGTTTTTTCAGCGGTACCCCGGCTCTCCACGCCGTATTTTAGTCTCTCTAACCCGGTTTCTGCGTCCGGGAATAGTTACCAATTCTATATTTACTTACTGTGCAACTATATTTTACTTTCGCGTACATTTGGCGATCGGCAAACATATCCTCAATTTTTGTATAAATTATTGTCCTATGCTAGTAGGATTACGTAGTTAGCGGTTGTGACAACCGATGATCCCAAAAGTTGCAATAACGGATAGTTAACCGTGAAATGCCTCAGCACCAGTCATCCTAGCGCTTGCGACAAAACCGAGTTTACGAAAAGTTTAAGAATAAACCTCGCACCATATTGTTTTGGTAAAGGTATCAAAAATGTATAGACAAACACTTTTAAATGATAGATGCTGTAAGTAGATACCAAAAGAAATGAATAAAGTCAATCCCCCCAACGATATAAACAAGGTATTACTCTTATGAAAACCAACTTCGCCCAACCACTAACTGCCTGTATAGCTACCGCTGGTTTAGCAATTGCTTCTTCATTACTAACTGCAACGCAAGCCCAAGCATTCAGTTTATCGGTGGCTCCTCAGTACGGTACTACCAACGGCATTGGCACCGGCGCTACTGCAACATTGGACTTCAACTTTGTCCAAAGTGGAGCCGATTTGCTCCTGAATTTGGGCATCACCAATACCACTGGCACTCAGGCTACAGCCGGTGGTGCAAAAAACTCTTCTCTCGTTGCCGTGGCATTTGACGTATTGAGCGGCGTTAATGCATCGGTTAAATCTACCGCAGGCAGCACTTTTACAAAGTTTTGGAACAATGTTGATATTAGTGGCTTGCACAACGGTTTCGACTATGGCATTAGCACTCCGCGCAATAGCTTTAATGGTGGCAACGCTAATGGAGGCTTATATAAAAATGATTCTACTTTGGTTAGCTTTTTGCTAACTGGCAGCAGTCTGAGTGCGGCTCAGGCAGAAAGTGCTTTCTTGACGGGATTTCAGAATGGTACGCTTAAGGCAGGGGTTCGCTTCCAGCAGGTAAGTGGGTCTAATGTTGGTACCAGTGACAAAGTTATGGCGGGAGTTTCCGCTGATGCTGAGCCAGTACCCGAACCAACCACTATGGCAGGTATGGTGATGGGGTTGGGAAGTTTAGTAGCAGCCCGCCGCAAGCAGGCAAAAAAAGCCAGTGCGTGAATTTTCTCACGGGTGCGGGCCATCCATCGGAAGAAAAGCTCGCCGCATTTGTAGTGAATTCAGCTTAACTTCTAGTATCAACTCATGAGAGCCAGCGCAGCTATCGCTCTTCTGGCTCTTAATTTTTGCTCTACGTTTACCAAATCTACATTTTGTCAAGGTAGAGAACAAACAAAAAATTTGCGATGCCCGAATTTCCGCAAAAATTGACCTAAAATCTCAAAATCCCCAGAAAATATCAACCAACTTGTGGTAATGTTTTGTGTCGGTTGCTATGTCCAGGCAATCTTCTGCAAGTTCAGTTAAACGCGCTCACAGCAATGTTTTTGCCAATTCTACCCTTAGCTCAAGCAATCCCGACACCTCCCACCCAACAAGTCATCATCCAGCAAGAATTTTCGATACCGGAAAACGAACTGGATTTGCCAGCACCTCCAACAACCGGCCCGCTGAACACTGTGACGGTGCCCCAACAAGTACGCGTTTTGCCCGGACAACTCGACAACATCCCGGTTTTCAACAGCAACAGCCCCGAAGTCGTGCAAACCGAAGGAATTTTGCTTTCCACATTTCCCCCCGAAGGAAAACAACTACCTTCTGCACACTTAAACTTTCCCTTCAAAGGCAGATTTGACATCTTTGCCCACCACATCGCTAAAGCTAAAAATCGCCAAGAAACTCGCACCTTATTTCAAGGAATAATTGTCCGCAATCCCAACTCGGAACCTGTTACTTTAAAAGTATTGCAAGGAGCGACCTATTTAACTCGGCCGGATGCCTTGTTTGTTGATTTGCCGTCGTATTTAGAAAATCGATTTGGCACTGTGTTTGCGGGGCCTGGAAGCCGCATCACGAGCGATGTGCTGCGGGGATACAGACAAGCCATTTTGCCGGCTGCGATCGAGATTCCGGCGAATCAGAGCCGAATGCTGATGAATTTGCCGATACCTGTGGGGAATGTCACGCCTTCTTCCAACGGTCGATCGACTTTAATGCGAATGTCGAGCAGCAATTCGGTTTATGTAGCATCATTAGCAATGTTTGCTCCTAAAAGTCAAGGAGGAGTCGAGCAAGATCCGACTTTAGAACAGTGGGAAAATATTTTAAATACCAAAGGTTTAGCGGGGCCGAGAGATTTAGCACCAACTCCCAGAGGCGAAAATCCGGTGCAAAAAATTTACGGCCGCGTTGCGGGAGTAGCGGAAGGTTCCCAGTGGGAAGCTAAAATTACGGACAATTCGAGAACCGATTATTTAACTGTTCCCAAGCGCGGCGAGTCATTTTCCTATGCTTTGAGCACTACTGATACGGGTACTTTTGGCACTGGTCAAGTTCAAAGCGCTAAAATGTTAGCTCGCTATCCCGATACTGCTTACTTAGCTAATGGTAATTACGGGATTCAATATAACTTAACTTTTCCACTTTACAACAAATCTCGCCAGTCTCAATCTGTTAGCATTAAAATGCAAACACCGATCAAAGCAAATACAGAATCGGGGGGATTGATGTTTTATGACCCTCCCGAAAATCGGATATTTTTCCGAGGTACGGTGCGGGTGATGTTTAATGATGATACGGGCAAGACTTTGACGCGCTACATTCACATCGTGCAGCGCCGGGGACAGCAGGGGGAACCTTTGGTGAATGTGAACATGAAGCCGGGGGAACGCCGTTTGGTTCAAGTAGATTTCTTGTATCCGCCGGATGCGACGCCGCCGCAAGTCTTGACTGTGCGATCGAGTAATTAGTTTGTAGTCAGTAGTCAAAGGTTTGTAGTGAGGACTTTAGTCCGCATCAAGAAAAACTAAAATGTAGTCCATTTGGCTTTTTTTACCTGCTCACGCACTTGCCCATGTAGCACTCTCATCAGCTCTTCTATCACTCCCTGTGTTCGCCACTGCAAGTAAAGCCAATATACGGCCCTTGTAAGGGGGCCAATCCTTGGGTAGGTCTTACCAATTGCAGCCATTTTTTAGTTGATAGAAGATTCCATCTAAGATTTCTCTTTTTGTCCAGTTACATGGTTTTAGTTAGCTTCTTCCTGGGCAATATCTCATGTAGTATGGGTTCAATTATTTCCCATTCTGAATCCGTTAGACTGCTACAATAAGGCATGGCTGCTGCTGGATAATGCTTTTGCGGTCACGTATAACAGCGTAAAAGATGTCAAACGGGTTTTATATAGCGATCGCAAATGATTTGTAAATCCTCGAACGTGTATAATGAGGGATGTAAATCTAAGTAGGAGTTAAAATGATCCGAGAGAAATCCTCAGACAAATTTAGAGAA